>JAPKMS010000076.1 GCA_026645775.1 Anaerolineae bacterium | reverse complement strand
CACAGGAACTGGACTGCAACCTGCTGCTGGGCTGCGGCGTGGGGGTGGGCGTGGAACCGACCGATTCAAACCACCCGGCCTGGCCGACCAATTCAGCCGAGGGTGATTTTGTGCCGATCGGGCCGTGGAACACCGACGGCCTGATCATTTTCACGCCGCTGCATTCGCTGGAGCGTTCAGCCTACGTGCAGAGCCTGCGCGCCAGGGGCTTTCCGGTGCAGTTCGTCGGCTCTGGCGAGCAGGGCCCCACGCTGGCGGCGGATAACGCCGGCGGCGTGCGCGAGGCGCTGCGCCACCTGGTGGGCCACGGTCACCGCGAGATCGCCTTCATCGCCGGCAGCCAGGACGACCTGGCAGGCGACACCGGCGAGCGCCTGAACGCCTACCTTGCCGCGCTGGAAGCGCACGGCCTGCCCTACGACCCGCGCCGGGTGGTGTACGGCGGACACGTCTTCGCTGGCGGCTACGCCGCGCTGCACCAGATTTTGAGTTCCGGGGCCGCCTTCACCGCCGTACTTTCCAGCAACGACGAGATGGCGCTCGGCGCGATGCAGGCGCTCAAGGAGGCCGGGCGCGAGATTCCGCGCGATGTGGCCGTGATCGGTTTTGACAACCGCCTGGAAGACGCCGCCCAAAAACCGTCGTTGAGCAGCGTGCAACTGCCGCTGTTTAACATGGGGCGGCGCGCCCTGGAAGCGTTGCTGGAAAACGTGCGCGGCCAGGCAGCTTTACCGGAGATCGTGCGCGTGGAAACGCGCCTGATCGCGCGCGAGTCGTGCGGCTGCGGCGGGCATGTGGCCATCCCTGCCGGGTTGGGGTCAGGCAGCACGGACGCCGGGCCGGAGCTGTGGGTGGAAGAGATCGCCGCGCCGGTGCTGCGCATGGCACAAAACCTGGAGGAAAGCGAGGTGCGCCAGTATTGCGCCCGCTTGATGGAGGCATTCACCGCCGGAATCGAGCGCGGCGATGGCGAATTGTTTCTTGCCGCGCTGGAGGACGTGCTGCAGCATGCCACCGGCAGCGAGGATGACGCGCACATCTGGCAGGATGCCGTTTCGCTGATCGGCGCGGCCTTCCGGCAGCGCGCCGCCCCAACCGGCGACGCGGCCCGCCTTGCCCAGGAAACGCTGGACCGGGCGCGCCTGACCATCAGCGCGCACACACAGCGCCACCACCGCCAGTACGTTTCCAACCTGGGCTGGAGGGCCAACCGGTTGAGCCTGTTGACGGCCGGATTGCTGGCCGCGCTGGACGAGAGAGAGATTTACGCCGTGCTGGGGCAGCATCTGCCGGGCATGGATATTCACCGCGCGCTGATCGGCCTGTACGAGCCGGAGGGGGATGACCTCACCGCCTGGAGCCTGGTGCGCGATGTTTTCGCGCCAGAGCGGGCGGCATCGCGCCAGCGTAGCCGCGATTTTCCGCCGCGCGCCCTGGTGCCGGATGAGCAGCCCTTCCACCTGGCACTGATCCCGTTTGCGCGCAACAGCGGGCAGCCCGGCTTTGTGGTGTTCGACAGCGCGCACATTGATCAGTACGGCGCCATCGTGCAGCAGATCGGCGGCGCGCTCAACACGGCGCGCCTGTACCGTGAAGCGACCGAAGGCCGCCGCATGGCCGAGGAAGCCAACCGCATGAAGAGCCGCTTCCTGTCGGTCATCGGGCACGAACTGCGCACGCCGCTCAATTTAATCGTCGGGCTGAGCGAGATCGTGTTGAAGAGCAGCGACGAAACCGACCCGCCGCTGCCGGATGCCACGCAGAAGGATATCGAGCGCATCCACACCTATTCGCAGCACCTGGGCGGCCTGATCGGCGACGTGCTGGACCTGGCCACCAGCGATGCCGGGCAACTGCGCCTGAACAACGACTTCGTGGAGGTGGGTCAGGCGCTGCAGATCATCGCCGAGAGCGGCAGGCAGCTGGCCGCCGACAAGGGCCTGGAATGGCAGGCCGACCTGCCCGAAAGCGGCCCGTGGGTGTGGGGCGACCGCATGCGCCTGCGCCAGGTGGCGCTGAATCTGATCAACAACGCGGTCAAATTCACCGAGCGGGGCAGCGTGAGCCTGCGCGTGGAGACCGGTCCCGATACGGTCAGCGTGCTGGTAAGCGACACCGGCCTGGGGATCTCGGCGCAGGACCAGCAGGTGATCTTTGAGGAATTCCGCCAGACCGATAGCAGCGTCTCGCTGGGGTACGGCGGGCTGGGATTGGGGCTGGCCATCAGCAAGCGGCTGGTGGAGCTGCACGGCGGCGTGATCGGCGTGCGCTCCAGCGGGCAGGCCGGGGCGGGCTCGACCTTTTACTTCACGCTGCCCGGCGTGCCCGCGCCGGTCGAGCGCGGCCGGGGGGCCGGGCTGCCGGCCGGCGTGCGCAGCGTGCTGGTGCTCAACGGGCAACCGCAGGCCAGCGAGCCGCTGCTGGCACAATTGAAGCAGCGCGGCGTCCGCGCGCGGGTTCATTCGCTCGATTCAGCCGCCGGGTGGCAGCCGGAGCTGTTCGATTTCATCCCCGACGCGGTCCTGGTGGAAGCCGGCGCCGAAACCAGCCCGGGCTGGGACGCGCTGAAGGCGGTCAAGGGCAGCCCGCTGGCGCGCGATATCCCGGTGCTGTTTTACAAATCCTCGCCCGATCGGGGCGGCCTGCTCGAGTTGAACTATTTGACCAAGCCGATCGAGCCGGTGGAATTAACCCACGCGCTGGATCAGCAGTGGCTGCTGGCCAGCAGTGAGCGCCCCACGCGCAACATTCTGGTGGTGGACGATGAAACCAACACGCTGGATTTGAACGCGCGCATCGTACAGAGCCATTCACCCGATAACCACGTGCTCAAAGCGCGCAACGGGCGCGAGGCGCTGGAGATCCTCGAGCGCGAGACGGTCGACCTGGTGCTGCTGGATTTGCAGATGCCCGAGATCGACGGCTTCGCGGTGCTGGAGCGCATGCGCGAGCGTGAGAACCTGCGCAAGATCCCGGTGATCGTGGTGACCGGCAAGGTGCTGACCGAGGAAAACATGGCGCGCCTGAACCGCGGGGTGACGGCGGTGCTGGAGAAGGGCCTGTTCAGCCTGGACGAAACGGCCGAGCACATCACCACCGCGCTGGAACGCAAGCGCCGCCTGAGCGGCGAGGCGCAGCGCCTGGTGCGCAAGGCGATGGCCTACATTCACGAACATTACGCCGAGAGCATTTCACGCCGCGAGATCGCGCAGCACGTGAGCATCTCGGAGGACCATTTGACATTCTGCTTCCGGCAGGAGCTGGGCGCCACGCCGATCGAGTATTTGCAGCGCTACCGCGTGCACCAGGCCCGCCTGCTGCTGAAGGACAGCGAGCGCAGCATCAGCGAGATCGCGCTGGACGTGGGCTTTTCAGACAGCGGCTACTTCAGCCGCGTTTTCCGGCGCATCAGCGGCATGTCCCCGGAGGCGTTCCGGCGCTCGTCGTAGGGGGCATCCTGCACCCTATGCGCTTTTGAAATAAATTAAGAGAAAAATGTAGATACCGTCTTGAAAGTCAAGAGGTAAAAGACGGTTGCAACAAGTAATTGGGATCGAAAGGCTGTTTGTGCT
>JAPKMS010000075.1 GCA_026645775.1 Anaerolineae bacterium | reverse complement strand
GGGCAAGAACATGTTGGCGGTGACCTTCCAATCGGAGGTTGAGGAGGACGTGAGTTGGGAATTGGCGCAGGCGACCGCACGGAAAGTGGGCTTCCCGATCATCGGGATGCCGGGCGGCGAGTTTGAGAACCCCAATTTCGTCGCCAACACGCCGCAGCGCTGCTATTTCTGCAAAAAGGATACCTTCACCGGCCTAGATAAGCTGGCCAAGGAGCGCGGCTTTGCCTATACCGCCGAGGGCACCAACGCCGAAGATCAAAATGATTACCGCCCCGGCATGCGCGCCGCGGACGAGGTGGGCACGCGCTCGCCGCTGGCTGAGGTGGGCCTGGTGAAGAGCGAGATCCGTGCGCTGGCCAGGGCGCTGGATTTGCCCGTGTGGGACCGGCCCTCGTCGCCCTGCCTGGCCTCGCGCATCCCCTACGGCATCACCGTGACACGGGAGAACGTCAGCATGGTGGCGGCCGGCGAAAAATACCTGCGCGGGCTGGGCTTCTCGCCGGTGCGCGTGCGCTTCGAGCGTGCCACCGCCCGGCTGGAGGTCGCCCCCGATCAGATCGTGCGGCTGGCGGAAATGCACGCCGAGGTTTCGGCGAAGTTCAAGGAGATTGGCTTCACCTATGTGGCCGTCGATCTGACCGGCTTTCGCTCTGGCAGCCTGAATGAGGTGTTGAAGCAAAAATGAGAATCGCTTACGTCGACTGCTTTTCGGGCATCAGCGGTGACATGTTCCTGGGCGCGCTGATCGACGCCGGGCTGCCGCTGGACGTGCTGCGGGGCGAGCTGGCCAAACTGGCGCTGCCGGAGGCGTTCTCGCTGCAGGTGAGCGAAGTTCAAAAAGGCGCGCTGCGCGCCTGCCTGTTGAAGGTGGACGTGCCGCACCTGCACCAACACGAAGAGCACGATTCCACGCACGACCACGTCCATGAACATGACCATGCTCATCCCAACGAGCATGAGCACAAAAATGAGTACGAACACACGCATGCCCATCAACGCAGCTGGCGCGAGATCCGCGCGCTGATTCAGGCCAGCGCGCTCGACGAGGGCGTAAAGCTGACCAGCCTGGCGATCTTCTCACGGCTGGCGGCGGCCGAAGGCCGCGTGCACGGCGTGCCGGCCGAAGAAGTGCATTTTCATGAGGTCGGCGCGGTCGATTCGATCGTCGACATCGTCGGCGCGGCGGTCGGGCTGCGTTACCTGGGTATTGAGCGGCTGTATGCCTCGGCGCTGCCGATGGGCTCGGGCACGGTGCAGAGCCAGCACGGGCTGCTGCCGCTGCCGGCCCCGGCCACGCTGGAGCTGCTGGCTGAGGCGCATGCCCCGACTGTGCCATCGACGGCGCGCGTCGAGCTGGTCACGCCGACCGGTGCGGCCATCCTGGCGGCACTGGCGACCTTTGAGCAGCCGGCCATGACTGTCACCGCGCGCGGGGTGGGGGCGGGCCAGCGCGAGCTGCCCTGGCCGAACATTCTGCGCCTGATCGTCGGCGAAGGCGCTGGCGGCGACGGCGGGCACGTGGCGCTGGAAACCAACATCGACGACATGAACCCGCAATTGTTTGCGCCGGTGATGGAACGGCTGTTTGCGGCTGGCGCGCTGGACGTGTATTTTGCGCCGATTTATATGAAGAAAAACCGCCCGGCGACGCTGCTGGGCGTGATCGCGCGGGCGGGGGACGAGGCCGTGCTGGCGCGTCTGCTGCTGGAGGAGACCTCCACGCTGGGCGTGCGTGTGCATCCGGTGTCACGCTACGAGGCCGGGCGCGAGACGCGCACGGTGGAGACGGAGTTCGGGCCGCTCAAGGTCAAGCTCAAAGTGCTGGACGGCCGCGTGCTGCAAGCCGCGCCAGAATACGAAGATTGCCTGCGGGCTGCGCAGGAGCGGGGTGTTTCGCCGGCCCGCGTGCTGGCCGCCGCTGCCGCCGCCGGGCAAAACCTTGTAACAAAATAAGAAAACCACAGAGACACAGAGATCACAGAGATTCTTATGAGAAAGAGGAGAAATAGATTTAAAAAATGCAATCATCCACATTTCGATCATCTTTCTACCCCTCTTTTTTGATTTTTCTTCTCAGTG
>JAPKMS010000074.1 GCA_026645775.1 Anaerolineae bacterium | reverse complement strand
GGCCGCAGCGATCTGACGACCTACGTGAGCCGTCACAGCCATCGCGTGCCGGTCGGCCGTTTCAGCGCTGCGCCGTGGAGCCTGGAGCCGCCGGAGACTGAAGATCTGGTTGAGAAGATCCGTCGATCTGGTGCACCTTTGAATGAGTTCGTTGGTGCCCGGCCTTATCGAGGACTTCTGACAGGCCTGAACGAAGCTTTTCTGATCGACACGTCCACCCGCGATCGGTTGGTCGCCCAAGACCCGCACGCTACTGACGTGCTTGTTCCGTATTTGCGAGGCCAGGACGTCAAGCGTTGGGTGCCTGAATGGGCCGGCCTGTGGATGATCCTGCTCAAGTCAAGCGAAAACCAGATGTGGCCCTGGAGCAGCGCCGCCGATTCGGCAGAGACCGTCTTTGTCCGTACTCTTCCCTCGATTTATGCTCACCTCAAACCGTTCGAGGAGGCCCTGCGCAAGCGCCAAGATCGGGGCCGATTCTGGTGGGAATTGCGTTCGTGCGCCTACTATGACGCTTTTGTACATCCCAAGCTGCTGTACCAGGAGATTCAGTTCCATCCATCCTACTGCCTTGAGAAGGCCGGTTACTTCTCCAACAACAAGACTTTTCTTGTGTCGAGCGCCGATCCTTATCTGCTCGCCGTCCTCAATTCGCCGCTGATGTGGTGGTATACCTGGCGTTACCTGCCGCACATGAAGGATGAGGCGTTGAGCCCTGTCGCAGAACTCATGGAGAAGTTGCCCATCGCCGCACCGAGTGACACCACTCGCGCTCAGATCGAGCCTGTCGTGACGCGGCTGATCTCTCTAGCTGAACAAAGTCAAATCGCTACACGTGAAGTGCTGGCGTGGCTGGCGGCTGAGTTCGGCGTCACGACGCCGGGCCAGGCGTTGGAAACGTTTGCTGAATCAGACGAAGCATCCTTCATCCAGCAGGTGCGCGCTCGTCGTCCGAAGGGGGAGACTCGCCTCAGCCCAGCGGCCGTAGGCGAGCTGACGCGTGTCTACCGGCAGTATGTGCCACCGCTGCGCGCCGGGGCCGCCGAGAGCGCGCGGCTCGAGGGCCGACTGGCGGAATTGGTGAACGCGGCGTATGGCCTGACGCCGGATGAGGTGGCGCTGCTCTGGCGCACTGCGCCACCACGGATGCCGGTGGGCGCAGGCGTGCAGACCTGACGGCCGCGGGGGTCAAGCTGATCGAGAAGGGCACGAAGTATCGGTATAGCGATCAGTTTGAGCACTGGATGCTGTACCCGAACGAGCCGGTCAGATCGAAGAACAACATCGGCGTCATCTGACGCCGGAGGCGCCCCATGCCTTCTTGGTATCTCACTCCCGCCGCGCTGGGCTACCTGGCGCAGTTCATCTTGGCGCTGCTGATCGCCGGCTACTTCATCGCCAGGCTGCTGAGGCCGCGCGCCGATCGGCCGGCGCATCGGGTGCTGCTGACCGGCTTCTTCGCCTGCATCGCCCTGCTGACCCTGCTTTTGATCCTGGAAGCGGCGCTGCCGCCCAGCGAGCGCTGGTACGCCGTGATCCTGCAAGCCCCTGTGCTGTTCCTGGGTATCCTCCTGCTGCAGCAATTTGCCTATCGCTTTCCGGAGCGCCTGCGCCCCCAATGGGAGGCCGGGCTGGCGCTGCTGTGGTGCCTCCGCTTTTTCCTGGAGGAGGCCACGTATGCCATCGGCCGCTTTCAGGAGCTCACCGTGGGGAAAGTGGGCTTCCGCGGCAACCAGATGGACGTCCCCATCGCCCTGGGGCTGCTGTGGGTGGTGGTGGTGGTTCTGCGCCAGTCGTTGGCCGCCTCGGCGCGGCAGCGGGCAGGGGACGCGGGTAGGGGCGGGGTCACCCCGCCCCTACAGCGTGTATTGCATGCCATGTGGCGGCCCTTCCGCGATCTGTGGCGGCCGCAGGGGCAGGCCGCGCGCACCGCGCGGGCCTTGATGCTCGTCTATCTGCTGCCCTTCGGCCTCAGTCTGCTGACGATCCTCAGATCCTACAACGACATTCCGCAGGAGCTGCTCCAACTGAGCCGTTCCCTGGGCATCATGCTGGCCCTGGCCGCCTTTGCCATCGTCTATCTTAACTACCTGCCGGAAACAACTTCCTTTATGGTGCGGTTGGTGGGCGTGACGCTGGTGACCCTGCTGACCGTGTTGGCCGCGGTGGGCTGGCTGGTGACGCCGGCTTACGCTGCGCAGTATCGCCCGGTCTTTCCCGATGGGCGCACCCTGCGCTTCACGCCGAACGCGGCTGGCGGCTACGATCTCAGCCTGGCCCCGTTCCACTTCGAAGCTGACCTGGGCGTCAGCTTCATCAAGCCCCCCGCGCTCGACGCTGCCGGTCGCTCCTTCCCAGAAAGCCAGGCGCAACACGATTTCGTCTTCCCGTTTTTCGGCCAGGCCTACGATCGGGTCTACGCCAACCTCGACGGCACGATCGCCCTGGGCCGTAATGTGACCAGCTATAACGACTACTCCTATCGCTATGGCAGCACGCCGCTGCTCATGCCGCTGCTGCTCGACCTGGCCCCGGAGGAAACCGGGCGGGGCGACGCCTTCGTCCGGCAAGAGGCCGACCGGCTGATCGTCACCTGGCAGCGCGTGCCCGGGTTCTATCGGCGGGAGGCGGTCTTCACGTTTCAGGCGATCCTCTATCGAAGCGGCGTCTTCGAGTTCTCCTACGACGGCCTACCCGCGGGGCTGCCCTATCGCCCCGACGACGAACCGTCGGCCAACGTGTGGGCCATCGGCGCCGTGCCGGGGACCTCACCCCCAGCCCCTCTCCTGCCAGGAGAGGGGAGTCAGGCTCCCCCTTCCCTCGCAGGGAAGGGGGTTGGGGGGTTAGGTCCCCAGTACGTGGATTTGGCGAGCCTGGCGGCGGGCGGCGCCATCAGCAGCGGGCCGGCAGGCCTGGTGCAGGATTACTACCTGGACTTCCGGGAGCACCTGCACACGCTGCTGCTGCCCCTGGCCACCCTGATGCTCGGCGTCACACTACTGATGCTGCTGGCGTTCCCCTGGCTGTTCCGGCTGAACCTGGTCAAACCCCTGGAAACCCTGCTGGCAGGCGTGCGCCGCGTCAACGCCGGTGACCTGCAGACGACGATGCCGATCCAGTACCGTGACGAGATCGGCTTCCTCACCGAATCGTTCAACAACGCCGCGGCCAGGCTGCATGACCAGGTGACCACCCTGGAGACGCGCGTGGTCGCGCGCACCGCGGACCTGGCGGAGGCGAACGCACTGCTGCGCCAGGAGATGGATAACCGCCAGGCCGCGCAGACACAGGTCTTGCGGCAGGAACGCGCGCTGGCCGCGGCCGAGGAGCGGGAACAGCTCGGCCGCGAGCTGCACGATGGCTTGGGCCAGGTGATGGGCTACGTGAACGTGCAGGCGCAGGCCATCCGCGCCCTGCTCCAGTCCGGGCAGACCGATCCGGCCGCTTCCGTCGCGCGCCAACTGGAGCAGGTGGCGCAGGACGCGCACGCGGACGTCCGCGCCTATATCCTGGGCGTCCGCACCGCTGCGCCGGCCGCTGGGGTGTTGGCCGCGCTGCGCCTCTACGGGGACACGCTGGAACGCGCCTACGGGTTCCGGGTTACGCTGGATCTGCCGCCCGCGTTGGCGACCAGCCCCGGCACGGGCCTCTTTGCGCCGGAGGTGGAGGCGCAGCTTTTGCGCATCGTCCAGGAGGCCCTGACCAACGTGCGCAAGCACGCCGGGGTGACGGCGGCGCGCGTCTCGCTGGCGTTGGAGCCGCGCCAGGCCGAAATTGTCATCGCTGACGAGGGCTGTGGATTTCGGATTTCGGATTGCAGATTGCAGAATGGCGAATCTCCGGCGGAGACCCGCAATCCCCAATCCCCAATCCGCAATCCGCAATCCGCAATCGGCAATCATTTCGGCCTCGCCATCATGGCGGAGCGGGCGCGCGCGGTGGGCGGCAGCGTGGAGGTGACGTCGGCGCCGGGGCAGGGCACACGCGTCACGGTGCGGATGCCGCTGGCCCTGGCCGCGGAGGCCGGGGTGAAGGGGCTGCGCGTGCTGTTGGCCGACGATCACCCGCTCTTCCTGGACGGCCTGCGCAATATGCTCACCGCGCACGGCATGAATGTGGTGGGGCTGGCGCGCGACGGCGTCGAGGCTGCGGAACAGGCGGTCGCGGTGCGCCCCGACCTGGTCTTGCTGGACATCCAGATGCCGCGCTGCGATGGTCTCGAGGCCGCCCGGCGCATCAAGGCAGCGCTGCCCGCGGCCACGATCGTGATGCTCACGGTGGCGGCCAGCCAAGAGAGCCTGTTCGCCGCGCTCAAGCTGGGCGCATCCGGCTACATCCTCAAGAGCGCCAGCAGCGAGCATTTCTTCGACACCCTCGCCAGCCTGCTGCGCGGCGAACCCATCTTCTCGCCCGAGGTGGCGGCCCGGATCCTGGCCGATCTGGCGCCGGCCGCCAGGACGCCGGGTAGGGGCGGGGTCACCCCGCCCCTACCCGGCCTGACCGAGCGCCAGACCGCCGTGCTGCGCCTGGTGGCGCAGGGCCTCACCTACAAAGAGGTCGGCGCCTGCCTGCACATCGCCGAGATCACGGTCAAATACCACATGGGCGAGATCCTGAATCACTTGCAGGTGCAGACCCGCCAAGAGGCCGTGGCTTATGCCGCCCGCAGCGGGTTGGATCGGCCGTGAAGCGGTAGTTTTTCACCCTCAAGCGTCCTCCTCAAAGACTATACTTTTTCGTCGCGAAAGTATAGGGACAACCGCCCCAGTTTATGCTACTCTGAATTCGGTCATTCTCTATAGCCTCATACGATGCACTGCACACTTGATACGACTCATCCACGCTGCATGTGTAGCCCAGATTGGCGACTTAAGAGCGGTGCGGCTGGCGACCAGGAGGGTATCCTTGTGCGTCAGGGGGGCGCCGCTCAACTACACCGTTCAGGTAAACAAAGGAGACGAACACTATGGCCTACAAGATCTT
>JAPKMS010000073.1 GCA_026645775.1 Anaerolineae bacterium | reverse complement strand
TTTGCGATCTTCGAGGGGGTAGGCAACGGCGGGATGGCGCTGGCCGCCTCGGAAAGCTGGGCCACGCTGATGCTGGTGCGCGGCGGTGCGACGGCCATGCACTGCCTGGCCTCCGGGCTTACCGGGTTGGCCTGGCAATCTGCCTTGACCGAGCGGCGCTTGGCCCGCGGCTTGGGGCTTGTCGTGCTCGCGATGACGTTGCACGGCATCTGGAATGCGGCCGCGCTGGGCGCGAGCGCGGTCTCGCTGCTCAGTGCGACCGTGGATTCCGGCGCGCGACTGCTCAGCGGGGCCGCGGTGATCGTTTTGTTGGCCGGCGTGGGCGTGCTGGCTGTGGGTGCGGTGCTGGCGGTGGCCCTTGTTCCGCGACGTCTGGTGCACGTCCAGGCGCCAGCGTCGACGCCGAACGCCACCGGAATTTACGAGGAGGAATCCCGATGAAGAAGCATGGGCGAGGTTGGCTGCTCGTTGCGATCGTCGCGCTGGCGTTGAGCGGTTGCTCCGGGCGCGGCGCGGAGACGCTGGTCTACAACGGCCCCACTGAGCAGACCGTGCCGATGGGACAGCGCGTCCCCGGCACCGATATGCAGTATGTGGGCTACAGCGACGCCGGCGCGGAGGTCATCATCGCAGATCAACGCTCGGTGAAGAAGGTGGGCGATTCGCTGGACTGGAAGGGAACGCCCGGCGCGGGCGTGGAGGTTGTTTTGGCCCAGCGCATCCTGGCCGCCAACCCCGAGCGGTTGCAGACCGTCGGCACTGTGAAGATCAGTGTGCAAGACGTGTCGCCGGTGGCTGCCCAGTATCCCGACAAGCCGGCGCTCAGCTATTCGGTTGCGGTGGGCTACACCGTTCGCAAGGGCAGCGCTATCCCGGGGACGCTGATCAAGTACGCCGGCAAAACCGAGGACGGCGCCCAGTTTGAGGGCGTGAGCGGGTATCCCTATCGGAAGATGGGCGACTCGGTGAGCTGGATGGGCCGGCTGCGGAGCAACGTCTACCTGGATACGACCCTGCGGGTGATCGCCTACGGGGACGATTTTGTCACGCTGGGCGGGCTGGCGAATATCGGTTTGGCGCCGTGATGGCGCCGGCGAGGAGCGTTTGAAAGATGTACGATGGCGGCTGGTGGTCGTTTATCCGCTATGATGAAAAGCAGGACCGTCCGCAGATCAGTTGGGCGCTGGCGCGGCGGGCCTTGGCTTATGGCCGGCCCTACGCCAGCCGCATTGCGACGATGCTGGGCATCATCGTGGTCATCACGCTGCTCAGCCTGTTGCCGCCGCTGTTGACCCGCGACCTGATCGACCGCACGTTGCCGCAACGCGATTTTGCACGGTTGAACCTGCTGGCCGTGGGCATGATCGCGGTGCCGCTGGTCACCGGCGTGTTGGGGGTCGGGCAACGCTATCTCAGCGCGTCCATCGGCGAAGGGGTGATCTACGATTTACGCGTGGCGGTATACAGCCATCTCCAGCGCATGTCGCTGCGCTTCTTCACGCACACCAAGACCGGCGAGCTGATGTCGCGGCTGAACAACGATGTGGGCGGCGCGCAGCGCGCGGTGACCGGCACCATTGTCGATCTGATCACCAACCTGATCACGTTGATCAGCGCGTTGGCGATCATGCTGCGGCTGGAATGGCGGCTGACGCTGCTGGCCGCGGCCGTGCTGCCGCTGTTTTTGATCCCGGCGCGGCTGCTGGGGCGGCGGTTGCGCGCCGTGGTGCGCGAGCAGATGGTGTACAACAGCGAAATGAACGCCATGATGGACGAAACGTTAAACGTCAGTGGCGCGCTGCTGGTGAAGTTGTTCGGGCGGACCGCCACCGAAGTGTTTCGCTTCGGCGAACGGGCATCCCGGGTGCGCTCGGCCGGTGTACGCCAGGCCCTGATGATGCGTTGGTTTTTCCTGACGGTGGGCCTGATCAGCGCGGTCGGCACGGCGTTGGTGTTCTGGATGGGCGGGATGCTGGTGCTGCAAGGCGCCTTCACCATCGGCACCATCGTGGCGTTCACCGCCTACCTGGGCATGCTCTACGGCCCGCTGGCCGCGCTGACCAACGCACGCATGGATTTCGCCACGTCGATGGTCAGCTTCGAGCGGGTGTTTGAGGTGTTGGATCTACCGATCGAGATCGCCGAACGGGCGGATGCGCGGTGGCTGACCGAAATCGGGGGCCGCGTGCAGTTTGAGGCTGTCTCGTTCAGCTACCAGCCCGGCGAATCGGCGCCCGGCGCGGCCGCAGCCGGGCTGGCCGAGGTGGTGCGGTTCGGCCACGGCGGCCGCAGCAACCTGCCACCGCTGTCGCAGGAGGGCGGGCAGTTGCGTGGGGCGCACGCGGAGGCGGAGCGGCCCGTCGCGGAACGCGGCGAGGAAGAACCGCGCTACGCGCTGCGCGATGTCAGTTTCGAGGTGCAGCCAGGGCAACTCGCGGCGTTGGTGGGGCCCAGCGGCGCCGGTAAGACCACCATCACCTATCTGCTCCCGCGCCTCTACGATCCGACCGCCGGCCACATCCGCATCGACGGCCATGATATCGCTGACCTGACGCTGGACACCCTGGCAAGCCAGATCGGCATGGTGACGCAGGAAACGTACCTGTTCAACGATACGATCCTGGCAAACTTGCTGTATGCGCGTCCTGACGCCACGCAGGCCCAGGTTGAAGCCGCATGCCGGGCGGCGAACATTCACGATTTCATCGCCGATTCGCCCGAGGGGTACGACACACTGGTGGGCAACCGCGGCTACCGGCTCTCCGGAGGCGAAAAGCAGCGCCTGGCAATCGCCCGGGTCATCCTGAAGGACCCGCGCATCCTGGTGCTGGACGAGGCCACGTCGTCGCTTGACAGTCAATCGGAGGCGTTGATCCAGCAAGCGTTGGAAGGTATCATGGTGGGCCGGACGAGCCTGGTCATCGCCCATCGGCTGAGCACGATCCTGGCTGCTGACGTCATCCTGGTGATGGATCACGGCCGATTGGTGGAGCAGGGCACCCACGCCGAGCTGCTGGCGTGCGGCGGGCTGTACGCGACCTTGTACGAAACGCAGTTCCGACACGGGCGCATCGATCTGTCTGCGGCAACGGAGGAGATGTAAATTGTCCCGGGCCCCCCTCGCACTCCTGCGGCGTGTCCCCTACTTTGCGGGCCTGCCCGACGCCATTCTAACTGCGCTCTCGGCGGTTGCCATCGAGCGCAGTTATCGGCGCGGCGAGATGATCTTCCTTGAAGGCGAGCCGTGTGCAGGGCTCTACGTGGTAGCGGCCGGGGAGATCAAGATTTTTAAACTGTCGCCCCAGGGACGCGAACAGATCCTCCACCGATTGGGTGTCGGCGGCACCTTCAACGATGTGGCCGTGCTGGATGGCGGCCCCAATCCCGCCAGTGCGGGCGCTGTTTCCGACGCATCGTGCCTCGTGATCGTCCGCAGCGATATGCGTCGGCTGGCCGAAACCCACCCGCAACTGGCCTGGGCGCTGATCGAGAGCATCGCGCACCGGGCCCGCATCCTGGTGGGCATGGTGGAAGACCTGGCGCTGCGACCGGTGAAGGCGCGCCTGGCAAAGCTGCTGCTGGCGGAGGCGGTCCAGGCCGCGGCGAGCCAGGATGCTGGGGACGATGCCATCGATCGCAGCCAGATGGTGACCCAGGCCGATATGGCGGCCCGTCTGGGCACCGTGCGCGAGATGGTCGGTCGGGCGCTGCGCGAGCTCAGCGAGGACGGGTTGATCGCCATGGATCGCCACCGGATTGTCATTCAGGATCGCGAGGGGTTGGTGGCGGTCGCAGAGGGCAGTTGAGAACGCATTCGGAGCCTGCGGCGACCCTGAAACAGGCCATCCTGCGACAAAAGTCCCTGACAGATCGGCGCCCCGTTGGTATGCTGACCCCATGTCGACGGGTCGTATCGCGTTCAGTGGAGACGGAAAGATGAATCCGAGGATGCTTCCTGAGATCAACGAAGCGCTGTGCACCGGCTGCGGCGAGTGTGTGTCGGTCTGCGTACCGCACGCGCTCGCGCTGACAGCGGGCAAAGCCGTAATGGCGCGACCGGATCTCTGTGCGTACGGCGGCAGTTGCGAGCCCATCTGCCCGGTGGGCGCCATCCAGCTTCCTTACCAGGTTTTGTTCGACCCTCACCCCGCTGTTTCTGAGCGCGGCCGCGCGTGAAAAACGTACCTGGGAGGACTCAATGGAATCAGCCGATACCTTCTACGACGCGCTGGCGCCGCTTTTTGATGTGATGACCGATTGGGGCGCGCGGCTGGGGGCGGAGGGACCGTTCCTTGCTGCGATTTTGGCGGAGGTCGGGGCGAAACGCGTGCTCGATGCCGCGTGCGGCAGCGGCGGCCATGCGCTCTGGCTGGCGCACCAGGGGTTCACCGTGATCGGCGCGGATGCCAGCCCCGGCATGATCGCGTTGGCGCGGCAAAAGGCGGCCGCGACCGGTCTAGACGTGCCATTTGTTGTCGCCGGGTTGGATGACCTTCAACCTGCGAACCTGGACCCGGCAACCGGTTTCGATGCCGTGCTCTGTCTGGGCAACTCACTGCCGCATCTGCTCAGCCAGGATGACTTGGTGGCCGGGCTGCGGGGCATGGCCGGCGTGTTGCGGCCGGGCGGGGTGGTGGTGCTGCAGAATTTGAACTATGATCTGCGTTGGCAGCGGCAGCCGCGCTGGTTTGCGGCTCAAGGCGGCGTGCTCGACGGCCAGGAGGTGCTGGTCTGGCGGTTTGCCGACTACGACGCGCCGGCCATGCGCATCGCGTTCCACATCGCACTTTTTCGGAAGTCAGGCGTCGATTGGGCGGTCGAGGTGCACACGACACCGCAGCGACCGCTGTTTCGGGCCGACCTGGAAGCGGCCCTGGCCGAGGCCGGTTTCGCCGCCGTGCGGGCGTACGGTCGCATGGCTCTGCCAGACGAGGCATTCGACGCCGGCCGTTCGGGCGATCTGGTCATCGCTGCGACGCGAACAGCCGGCGTTTGAGGATCTATTCGGTTTCGGCGATCTTGCGTGCTTTGCCCTTTTGCACGTGCCGGTAGATGTAGTAGCCGACCGCGGCAAGGAGCGCGATGCCGATCGGGATGTCGAACGGGCGCATGGCGTTGCGCAACGTCTCCCAATTGCTGCCCAGGTAGAAGCCGCCCAGCGCCAGCAGCCCGCACCAGATGAACGAGCCGACGAAGCTGAGGCCGGTGAACCGCCAGAAGTTCATTTTGGTGACGCCGGCCGGGAACGAGATGAAGGTGCGCACGATGGGCAGCAAACGCGAGACGAAGGCCGCCCAATCGCCGTAGCGGCCAAACCACTTATCGGCTTTCTCCAAATCTTCTTCATTCACCAGGATCCATTTGCCGTAGCGCTTCAACAACGGACGGCCCCCCCAGGCGCCCAATCCATAGTTCAACACAGAGCCGATGGTGCACCCGATGGCGCCGTACAGGCCGCCCTGCCACATGGCTGTGAGGGCGCCGAGGCCGCGTGCCTGGACCAACATCCAGCCCGCCAGGGGCATTGTGACTTCGCTGGGGATGGGAATGTTAGCGCTTTCTAGTGTCATGATCGCGACAACACCTGGCCAACCGATACTCTGGAGCAGATGCGTCAGGAATTCCACGATTTGATGTTCGATCGCTTGCAAGATAATCCTCCGACTTTATCATGGGAAGTCGTCCGATTATACCAGCCCCAATCAGTTTTCCAAAACGGAAGCTACAAAACTACTTTGACTCGCATATAGCCTTATGCTACACTGTGAACCAGGAACGGGAGATGGGATCGAATGAAGCTCTCGAATCCGGTGGGAGATGGGGTGGATGAACAATATGCGTTCAGTGCGTGGAAATATCCTGTATGTGGTGTTGGTCATTATGGCCGCGCTCTTCTTAGTCACCGCGTTGACGCGCGACGGTGAAGACGTCGCTTCGGTGGATATCGGGCAGGTGGCCCAATTGGCGCGCCAGGGGCAGGTGAAACAGATCACGGTGGACGATCAGAAGCTGCTGATCGAGACGACCGACGGCAAGACCCTCCAATCGCGCAAAGAGGGCTCCGGCAGCGTCGTAGAAACCCTGGTGAACCTGGGTGTGCCTGCCAGCTCGTTTGGCGGTGGCGTCAATCCAATCACGATCACGATCAAGGCGCCCAGCCTGTGGATGGACCTGGCGCCGATCCTGCTGTCGGTGCTGCCGGTGCTGCTGTTGGCCGGTTTCTTCATCTTTTTGATGCGACAGGCGCAGGGTGCAGGCAACCAGGCATTTTCCTTTGGCAAGAGTCGGGCGCGGGTGTTCACGGGCGACAAGCCGACGGTGACGTTTGCCGACGTGGCCGGGGCG
>JAPKMS010000072.1 GCA_026645775.1 Anaerolineae bacterium | reverse complement strand
GCAGCCGAGACCCCGACACCGGAAACCCAGCCGGAGGCGCCCGCCACCCCCACCCCACCGCCCACCGCCGCCGCGCCTGCCTGTCAGGTGGTATCTGCGGGACTTAACCTGCGCAGCGGGCCTGGCGTCGTTTTTGCTCCGCCGATCGGCGGGCTGGCAAAAAACGCCGAGCTCCGCCCGCTCTCATTTGTCGCACGCGGCTTTCCTTCCGGCCAATGGATCGAGGTGCAGGTGGTCGCCACCGGTCGCAAAGGCTGGGTCAGCGCGGGCGCGCAGTTCGTCACCTGCAACGTGGACGTCACACGCCTGCCCGCAGGCAAAGCGCCGCCCACCCCCACGCCCACCCGGGTCATCCCGACCGTGGTGCCCGTGTTCACCCCCACGCGCGTCCAGGTGGTGGTTGTACCCATCGATGGCGGCGACAACAACAATCTGCACAACGGCCGGGCCGTCAAGGGCGGCCGCAACCTGCTCCTGCCCGGTTTCACGGGGCCAAGCACAAACCCAGTGACCTTCCGTGACCGCATCGTGTTCCAGGTGGAGGTCTTCGACAGCACCGTCGGCCAATACGACGGCGCGGGCATCCAGGATGTGCAGTTCTTCATCTCGGACGGCTTCGGCGAAGTCCACAGCCGCACCGAACGCACCGCGGGCTACTGCGTCTTCGGCGGCGGCGAGCCTGATTGCACCGTATGGCGGTTCTCCGAGCACAACAACCGCTGGCCAGACGGCGCCGAACTGCATAAGGGCCAGCACAACGCCCAGATCGTCATCACGGCCAAATCGGGCGAATCCGCGATCTGGAACTGGACGTTTGTTATTGAGTAACGCGTAAGCGTCTATCGTGTTCGAGTGCCAGCAAAAGGAGGTCCCCGATGAGCGGCTTACAGATTCATCTGTTCGGCCGCGTGCGCGTGGTGCACGACAACGGCCCCGAAGTGAAAATGACCCCGACGGCGCAAACACTGCTGGCCTACCTGCTGCTTCAACGCGCATATTGCCCGCGTGACGTCCTGGCCTGTTTGTGCTGGGGCGACCAGCCCGACGACCAGGCACGGAGTTGCTTGAATACTGCGCTGTGGCGCCTGCGCCGCAGCCTGGAGACCGATACGGTGCCGCGCGGCACCTATCTGCTGACGACCACCACCGGCGAGGTGGGTTTTAATTGGGACAGCCAGCATTGGCTGGATGTATCGACCTTTGAGCACGAGGCCACCCGCGTGCTGGCGCTGCCGCCGGAATCGCTCGACCCCGGCCAGGCCAGCGCGCTCCAAAACGCCTTGGGGCTATGCACCGGGGACCTTCTGGAAGGCTTCTATGACGACTGGGCGCTGCGCGAGCGCGAGCGCGTGCGGGCCATGTACCTGGACAGCCTGAGCCGGCTGATGCGCTACCATCACAGCCGCGGCGCCTACGAAGAAAGCGTCGCCGCCGGCCAAAAAATCCTGGCCTGCGACCCGCTCCGCGAGGAGATTCACCGCGAGCTGATGCGCCTGTACCTGAACAGCGGGCAGCGCGCGCTGGCCGTCCGCCAGTTCAACATCTGCCGGGATGTGCTCGCCGAGGAGCTGGGCATTCCGCCGATGGAAGAAACCCAGGCCCTCTACCACCAAATCACGCAAGGCGCCGATGAGCTGCACGATGCGCATGGCAGCTCCTCTCCCGCACCCCTGCCCCACGCGCTGACGATGCTTCGACAAGCTATGCAGGAATTTGACTCGGCGCGCGGCCAGCTCCAGCGTGCCATCCGCCTGGTTGAGCGGCTCACAGATTCCTCACCCCCGGACCCGAATGTGAGACGCCGGTGATCCATCCGTGAGATAAATGTGATACATGCAGTGTACAATACCGCAGTCGCTAATGACTGCGGCATTGTACTTTCTGTGGTTCGGCGCGGGCAGACGCCCAGTGCGCCATCCGGGGCGACATGACGGCCGATCGAGAGAGCAGACACGTCTTCATTGTGCGCATTTGGCTTGAACCGCGGGAGTTGGAAGGAGCGGCGCCGCAACTGCGCGGCACCATCGAACACGTGCCCAGCGGGATGCGCCGCTCCGTGAAGGCATTGGCTGAGATCAGCGACTTCATTCGCGCGTGGCTGCCCGAATCCCTGCGCCAACCGAAGGCGTGGGACCGTCTGAGGTATCGCAAGCGAGATAGGTCGACATGACAAATCCCAGGGCGATCCATGCGGTGGGCGCCTCAGTGGTGTCCTACCTCAACAAAGCCTTCGAGATCAGCGGACAGGCGCTGACCGATGTGCCCGCGTGCAAGGTGCGCCTGCTGTCCAGCGGTGACTTGACCAAAATCGACGACGTGCTCGACCTGCCCGCCCTCACCCTCTACCTGTACCGCATTACCGTGAACGAGCACGCCCGCAACGTCCGCCGGCCCAACGGCGCATCAGGCCAAGGTATCCCGCTCTCGGTGGACCTCCACTATCTGCTGACGGCCTGGGCCAACTCCGCGCAGGAGGAGCATACCACCCTGGCCTGGGCCATGCGCGAACTCTATATGCATCCCGTGCTGGATGCCGCCGCGCTCAACGCCGACGCCGACTGGGACCCCGCCGACGCGATCCAGATCGCGCCTTCGGAGCTGAACCTGGAGGACATGATGCGGATTTGGGATGCGCTCGATCCTGCATACCGGCTCAGCGTGTCCTACATCGCTCGGCTGGTGCGCGTCGATCCTGACAGAACGCCCGACCATCAGCCGGTCGTGGCCACCCGGTTCGGGTACAAGGACGAGGCCTCATGATCAGCGCTTTCGAGACGATCGACCGCCGGGTCCTGGGTGCAGTACGGCTGGTGGACATCACCACGGGGCTGCCGATCCGCGCGCCGCTGCGTGTGGAAGGAGCTGGGCTGGATTTGCGGCGAAACCGGCGGGGCGATTTCGTCATCTGGCACGCGGCCGGGTTGGAGGCGTACACCCAGGCCTTCGGCGCACCGCCTGCCGCGCCGCCCGTCGGTGCGCTGCCCTTCGATGTGAGCATCACCGATCCCGCAGGCAACTATCTACCGCGGCGCAGCCGTCTGGCGTTGCCGCGCACCACCGACCCAAAGGCGCTGAACTCCGTTTTCACACCGGCCTCGATTGCGCTCTACCCCGCGCCGGCCGCGCACACGGCGAGCAGTTGGGCGGTGATCCGGGGCACCGTGCGCCAGACCGGGACGCGCGCGCGCCTGCCCTGGGCGTTGATCCGGGTGCTGCACGCCACCCAAAACACGATCCTGGCCTCTGGCCTGGCGGATGCCCGCGGGGAAGCCCTGGTGGCAATCCCTGGCATCCTCATCACCATGCCGGCCGACGACAGCGGGCCGGTGCTTACCACCGAGTTGGCGGTCAAGCTCACGGTGAGCTTCGATAACGCGGCGCTCCGCAAGCTCTCCGACGAGGACCTGGCAGCAGGCGCTCGTGACCCCAACCCCAACTTTGTGCCGGACCCGGATGCCCTGGGCGCGTTGGCCAGCCGCGCCGCCCAGATCCAGGCCAGCGGAGAACCGGCTCCTTCGGCCACCGGCAAACTGGCCGCCGGGCGGACCTTGATCGCAGATGTGCTGGTCGCGCTGAGTTAGCGAGTCCCTGGCGGGGAAGTACCCCAGGAAAGGAGTGACACCCGTGCCTGAGTATCTGGCGCCTGGCGTCTATGTTGAAGAAGTTAGCTTTCGCTCCAAATCCATCGAGGGCGTGAGCACGAGCACGGCGGCCTTTGTGGGTCCCACCCGCAAAGGGCCGCTCAGCGGCACCCCCGAGGTCATCACGAGCTTCGGTGACTTCGAGCGGATCTATGGTGGGCTGACCAGCCTGTCGTTTGCCCCCGGACAGGATTCGATCAACTACCTGGCCCATGCGGTGAACGCATTCTTTGCTAACGGCGGCGCACGGCTGTACGTCGCCCGCACTTTCATGCCGCGCAACGGCTTAGATGGCATCGCCCGCGCTACAGTGATCGCCGGCGACGCCGCCAACCAGGCCGCGTTCGTGGCGCGCGAGCGCGGGGCGGGGTACAACGGCTCCGTCGTGGTCAGCATGAAGCGGACAAAAACCAGCGAAAAACTGGCCCTGGATGCCAAGTCAGTTCCTATCGGCAGCCTGCTGCGCACCGGCGGCGATAACCCGGCCCTGCCTGCGCGGTTGAAAGGCGGCACACCGCCCTTCTCCCTGGGCGCGGGCGGCAAGCTGGCGCTGACCATCAACGGCGGCGCCCCGCAAGAGATCACGCTGACCGGCACGCCGGCTGAGGTCACCGGGGATGCCGTGGCCGACCCGGCGAACGTGCCCGTCGCTGCGGGCCTCTCGCTCACGGTGACGTTCAAAGGCAAGCCGGCGCAGACGATCGCACTCCCGGCGGAGACGCGCAGCCTGGCCGATTGGGCCGGATTCCTCAACGCCAAGCTGGTCTTCGGGCACGCGCGCGTAGCCAACAACAACCAGTTGGTCATCGCCAGCGACTTGCGCGGCAGCGCCGTCCAAACTACGGTGAACGCCTTGCCGGCCCTGGGGTTCAACCCCGTCGCACCGGCGACTGCGATCGCCGCCACGGGCGCCGGCAACGTCGCCAATCTTGACGCCGTGACCTACTCCGAGCTGCTGGCGCTGCTCACCGCGGCCGGGGTGGCCGTGGACGCGGCCCAGGACCCGGCCACAGGGCAGCTTGTGCTCAGCACCAAGACCACCGGGAAGGCCGGCGCCAAGCTCCAGGTGCATGCAAACACCGCGAAAGACGTGCAAAACGGGCTCGGCCTGGCTGCCGGGGAAGTCACCGGCGAAGATGGCGCGGCCGTGCTCTTCTACTATCGGGCCGGGGGGGGCTGGATCGGCGGCGCCGATGGGGTGACGCCGTTGGCGGACACCACCGTCCTGGACACCGCTGAAGTTATCACGGCCACCGTGGTCGTCACCGAGCCGGACGGCGCGCAGATCGGGTTCGACGAGGTCGGTCTTTCCGCCGCGCACCCCCGTTTCTTGGGAGACATCCTCAGCAAGACACCCACCCGCAAGGCGGATGCACTGCTGAACCCGGTCGCGTTCGAGATCGGCGCAACCCTGAAAGCTGCGCCCGATCTGCCGCTGCGCCTGCGCACGGCGTTCTTCGGCACGCTGGGCGGCAGCAAATTCGATCTAACCGGCGGCGACGACGGCCAGGAGCCGCCGGCCGGCAAACCGGCCCCGGCCGTTGCCGGTGCGGTCTCCTACCAGGAGGCGCTGGCGCTGCTGGAAGCGGTGGATGACGTGTCGATCCTCGCCGCGCCCGGCCATTCCTCCTTTGCCAAATCCAACTTCCAGTCGATCCAAGACCTGCTGATCGGCCACTGCGAGAAGATGAAGTATCGCATCGCCGTGCTGGACACACCCGCCGGCCTGCTGATCAGCGAAGCACAGGACGTCCGCAGCCGCATCGACTCGACCCGCGCGGCGCTCTACTACCCCTGGGTGGTGGTCGCCAATCCGGCGGCCCGCCCCGGCGACGACCGGATCCCCAAGGAGATCGCGCTGCCGCCCTCCGGGTTCGTGACCGGCATCTATGCGCGCACCGATATCCAACGCGGGGTGTGGAAGGCGCCGGCCAATGAGGTCGTGTTGGGCACGCTGCGCTTCGAACGCGATATCACCCACGGCGAGCAAGAGGTGCTGAACCCGCAGGGGGTCAACTGCCTGCGCTTCTTCTATGGCCGCGGCAACCGGGTGTGGGGTGCGCGTACCGCGACGTCTGATCCCGAGTGGAAGTACGTGAACGTGCGGCGCTACTTCAACTACCTGGAGCACTCCATCGACCGCTCGACGCAGTGGGCGGTGTTCGAGCCCAACGGCGAGGCGCTGTGGGCCAACATCCGGGAAACGGTGTCTGCCTTCCTGTACAACGAATGGCGCAGCGGCGCGCTGCTCGGCAGCAAGCCCGAAGAATCGTTCTTCGTGCGCTGCGACCGCTCGACTATGACCCAGAACGACCTGGACAACGGCCGGCTGATCTGCTTGATCGGGGTCGCCCCACTCAAGCCGGCCGAGTTCGTGATCTTCCGCATCGGCCAGAAGACCGCCGACGCCCGTTCCTGACCTGGAGGGAGGTGACTCATGCCTGATCGGCAGGTGCCTTACGGCACGTTCAATTACCTGGTGAATTTCGACGGCTCGGATATCTTCGGCGGCTTCTCCGATGTCTCAGGGCTGAGCAGCGAGATCACCATGGCTGAGTACCGCAACGGCAACGAGGCGGAAAACCATGTCCGCAAGGTGCCGGGCGTTCACAAGGTCGGTGATGTAACGTTCAAACGGGGCATCATTGACTCCAAGGCGCTGTGGGCCTGGATCAAAGAGACGCGCACCGTCGGTTACGCGGCCAAGAAGATGGTCACCGTGGTGCTGCAAGATGAATCGCACCAGCCGGTGCAGAAATGGGTGCTGCACGGCTGCGCCCCGATGAAATACACCGGGCCTACGCTGGCCGGCAAGGGCGGCACTGACGTCGCAATGGAAGAGCTGGTGCTGTCGGTCGAAGGTCTGGAGATCGAAGCGCCGTAACCGGGAGCTCGGTATGTCTGATCTTGCATACGCCCCGGCCACGGGCCTGGTCTTCGAGGAGCAGGCCGCGGTGGTCGTGAGCGATCCCAACCGCACCGATATCGCCCTGTTCGTCGGCTTCGTCGCCGTGCGCAGCGGGGCGGAGGCGCCGGCCGCGGTGCGCACCTGGCTGGAGTCGCAAGGGTGGCTGCGGCCTGAACGAAGCCGCGGCGCGCCCTCGGCTCTGCTGGATGTGCCCGTGCCAGTGGATAGCTGGGACACCTTCGACCGGCTGTTCGATTGGCAAGCGCGACCGATCACGGCGGTGGGTGCGCCGGCCGCGGCGGGCGCCGACGAGAACCGGGCCACGACCTACCTGGGCGCGGCGGTCCGCTCGTTCTTCACCCAGGGCGGCCGGAAGTGCTACGTGGTGCGCGTCGCCGATCCCTGGCCCGTGCCGGCGCCGCCGGCCGGGCCAGAGCGGGACGCGGCCATCGCACTGCTGCTGCCGGGCTACCCGCTGACCTTCTCTGCCGCACCCGCCGACCCGGCCGGCTGGCACGGCATGGCGCACCTCTTCGGGCTGCCTGACGTCTCGTTCGTCTGCCTGCCCGATCTGGCAGACGCCGTCGGCACGCAACCGCCGCCGCCAGAACCCGCAACGCTGCCGGCAAGCGCGCTGGAAATCTTCACCGAATGCTCGGATGCCGAGATCGGCGCCCTTGCACAAAACCCAACCCGCAGCATCCGAGCCCCGCGGTGCGCCGAGCAAGGGTATGCGGATTGGGCCCGTGGCCTGAGCCTGGCGGCCGGCGCACTGGCCCGCTTCGCCCGTGAGGTGCAGCTCGTCGCCGCGGTGCCCATCCCGCTGGGCGGCACGCCCGCGGCCGGCGATCTGCTGGGCTACTTGCAGGGACCTGACCGCCGCGGCGGCGGGCCGCTGACCCGGGGCCTCTTCACCGGGCTCGACGGCCTGGCCAGCGCCTTCGTGCAGCTCACCTATCCCTGGCTGCGCACCGCCGGCTCGGATGGCTTACCGGAGGGGTTGGAGAGTCCCGACGGCGTGCTGGCCGGGCTGCTGGCCCGCAACGCGCTGACCCGGGGCACCTTCCGCAGCGCAGCTACGAGCACTCACGCGCACCTGGCGGACGTGTACGACATCGATCCACAAGTCTCGCACGCACAGATGCACCGGCCGCTGGCCGATGCGGCGGGGACGTGCCACAGCCTGATCCAGCGGGTGTCGCTGTTCGGCTATGCGCCGGCAGGCCTGCGCCTGTTATCGGACGTCACGACGAGCGCCCAGGAAAGCTACCGGCCCGCGGCCGTCAACCGGCTGACCTCGGTCATCGTCCGGGCCGCGCGACGGCTGGGCGAGGCGCTGACCTTCGAGTCATCGGGCGAGCGGCTGTGGGCCGAGGTGCGCAGCGGGATGACCGGCTTGCTGATGGCGCTGCTGCAAGCGGGTGCGCTGCGCGGGGCCACGCCCGCGGAGGCGTTCAGCGTGCGCTGCGACCGCAGCACCATGACCCAAAACGACATCGACGCCGGACGGGTGATCGTCGAAGTGCAGTTCGATCCCGCTGCGCCGGTGGAACGCATCACGGTGATGCTGGCGCTGGCCGAAGGCGGCCGCGTCTCGCTGGTATCGGAAAGCTGACCATGGCCAACGACAATGAGCTCGCACCGTTCCATGTCTTTCGCTTCCAGGTCGATTTCGTCGAGGATGCGCTGACGGGGCCGGCCAAGGAGACGAAGGCGCCCCTGTGCAGCGGCGCTTTCTCCGAGTGCACCGGGCTGGAGGCGACCATGGAACCGAAGGTCATCAAGGAGGGCGGCCGCAATTACGGCGTCAGCCAGCGCGCCGGCCCGGTGACCTTCGCCACGGTGATCCTGAAGCGCGGCATGACCACCAACCGCCATCTGTGGAAATGGTTCGAGTTGGTCAGCAACGGTGCGTACGCCTACCGCTTGGCCGCCACCATCACGCTGCTGGGGCTGGACGGCAAGCCCGTGCTGACCTGGCGGCTCGCCCGGTGCATGCCGGTGAAGTTTAAGGCCGCCGACCTGAACGCCAAGAGCACCGACGTCGGCATCGAGGAGTTGCACCTGGCCCACGAAGGTCTGACGCTGGTGGAGAAATAAGGCCATGGCCGAAAACACCGACTTCAAACATGCCCGCTTCATTCCGCAGTCTGGTCCAGACAAGGACCAGCCGGTGGAAGTGCACTTTAACCCGGCGTCTTTGCAGTATACCGTGGCAAATACGCTGGAAAAGCAGGGCAGCGGCACCAAGAGCAAGCAGTTCGTCAGCCAGAGTACGGCCAAGCTGACGATGGATCTGATCTTCGACACGACCGCCGATGGCCAGGACGTGCGCATCTTCACTGAAAAGGTCGCCCGGTTCATGATGCCCGACGAGAAGAAGGTGCCGCCAGTGATCGTGTTCGAGTGGGGCACGTACAAGTTCCAGGGCATGATGGAATCTTACAAGGAGACGCTCGATTTCTTTGCGCCCAGCGGCGTGCCGCTGCGCGCGAGCGTCAACCTGACGCTGTCCAAACAGGACGAAGTGTTTGCCCCTTCGGCCAAAGGCGAAAAAGTCAACACGGCGGGTTCGCTGGGGAGTGCTGATCCCGGCGCAGTGCAGACACCGCCCGGCCGCGACGCCAGCAGCCTCAGCGCCGGCGCAGGCGACCCACGGGCGGCGCGCAGCATCGCCGCGGCGAACGGGCTGGAGAGCCTCCGGTTCGGCGCCAGCATCTCGGCCACGGTCGGCGCTTCGGTGACGCTGGGAGCGCCATCGGCCTTCGCCTCCGGCGGCGCCGGGATCGGCGTGAGCGCAGGAATCGGCGTCTCCGGCGGCGCGGGGGTTGGGATCAGCGCCGGCTTGGGCGCAGGGATTGGGAGCAAAAGCTCCGCAGGCGTAGCGGCCACCGGGGGCGCGTTCGACGGGTTAAGGGCGGCCAAGCAGGCTGGGGCAAGCGGCGATTGGGATCCCAAACGCCTGCTGCCGCGCGCCGGATCGCCCGGCGTGGCCACGGATGCCGGCGCCAGCTTCGGGATTGGCGGGCAAGCCACCACCGAGGCAGCCAGCAGCCAGCGCGCGGATGTCGGAAGCAAGGCCGGCTTGCAGTTTGAGGATTGAGGCCCATGCCTATCATTTTCGATGAGGTTATCGCTGAAGTAGCGCCGCCGGCGCCGCCACCGCAGGGCCAGGATCAGCAGGCCGCAGCCCAGCCCACACAGCCGTCTGAGCTGATCCAGCAACTGCGGCGCCTGGAACGCCGCGCAGAGCGGATCATGGCCGATTGAGCCACGATCAAAGTTACGGTTGTGGCCAGGGGCCGAAGATGGGCGGGGGGGCGGGATGGCATCCTGCCCCACAGACGATCAGGGGCACGAGGCCAGGGGATGTAAGGCGATGTCTGAAGAACCGATCAGCGCCAGGGCGGTTTACAGCGCCAGACCCACGGTCCGGGTCGACTCGCAGGAGTATGCCAAGGTCACCGAGCTGCTCCTGGCGATGACCCTGACCGAATCCGAGGGTGGGATGGCGGCGCTAGAGCTGCGTTTCAGCAACTGGACGAGCACCCCCCAGGGCGGCGCGGGGCTGGCATTCGAGGATGACACGGTGCTGCGGCTGGGCGCACAGATCGCGGTCTACGGCGGTGATGTGAATGAGCCGCAGGAGATTTTCCGCGGCCTGGTCACCGGGCTGGAGGGCGAGTTTTCCCAGCAGGCGCCGCCCGAATTGGGGGTGCTGGCCGAAGACGCCTTCCAACGCTCCCGCATGACCCGGCGCACGCAGGTACACGAGAACGCGACCTTGGCCGGCCTGGCGCAGGATCTGGCGGGGCGGCTCGGGCTGACGCCGGTGGTCACCGGGCTGACCGACGACATCGGCACGCAGGTGCAACTGAACGAGAGCGACCTGGCCTTCCTCCGGCGTTTGCTGCGCCGCGCCGATGCCGATATGCAGGTGGTCGGCGCCGAATTGCACGTCTCGCCGCGGGCTGATGTGCGGCGCGGGACGGTCGAGCTGGCGTTCGGCAGCCAGTTGCGCCAGGCCCGCGTCCTGGCCGATCTGACGCACCAGGTCACTGAGACGACCGTCACCGGGTGGGACAGCGCCCAGGGCCAACGGGTGAGCGGCACGAGCAGTGGGGCAAACCTGGGGCCCGGTTCGGGCCGTGCGGGCGCGCAGCTCGTGCGCGATGCCGTCGGCGAACGGTCGCACCACGTAGGGCACCTGGCCGCCACCACCCGCACCGAGGCCCAGGCGCTGGCCGATGCCGCGTTTGATGAGCGGGCGCGGCAGCTGATGTGCATCGAGGGCACGGCGGAAGGCAACCCGGCGTTACGCGTCGGCGCCCACGTGCAGATCAGCGGGCTGAGCGGCCGCTTCGACAACACCTACTACGTGACCCGTGCGGTGCATCGCTTTGACATGCAGCACGGCTACCGCACCGACTTCGAAGCCGAGTGCGCCTACCTGGGGACGCCATGAGCAGCCGACCTTTCGAGATCTCCGCGCCGGGGGTCTTCAACTCGCATTATTTGGCCGAAGTCGTCAGCGTGAGCGATCCTGACGGACTGGCACGCGTGCAGGTGCGTCTGCTGAACTTCGACGGCGCCGGTGCGCAGGATGGGCCGGTCTGGGCCCGGGTGGCGGCCCCCTTTGCGGGGGCCGACCGGGGCGCGTTCATGCTGCCGGACGTAGGTGACGAGGTATTGGTGACCTTCGTACACGGCGACCCGCGGCTGCCCATCATCGTCGGTGGGCTGTGGAATGGCGGGGCGCGGCCCAAAGAGCAACTGGGCGGCTCAGGTGACCGGGTGGACCGCTGGACCATCGTGGGGAAGGCCGGCACCCGCATCGCCATCATCGAGGAGTCTGCCAGCGAAGCCACGATCAAGTTGACGACGCCGGGCGGTGTCAGCGGCGAGCTGACCGACAGCGGCGGCGGCAAGATCGAATTCCGGGCCGCGGGCACGACCATCACCGTCGATACCCAAGGCGTCACGGTGCAGACGCCGTCGAAGGTGAAAGTGCAGGCCAGCCAGGTGGAAGTCAGCGCCGGCCTGGTCAAAGTCGATGCAGCAATGTCGCAATTTTCGGGCATGGTCAAGTGTGACATCCTGCAAACCAACACGGTCATCGCGACCACCTACACACCTGGCGCAGGGAACGTTTGGTAGAGCCATGTCTAACTGCCACGATTGTCCGATCTACTTCCGAGGGCTGTCGGTGCCCGGCGCAGATGCCGGGCCGACCGTGCTGGCGCGCACCGACCAGGAGTTCATCCAGGCGGTGTTGGACGAAGTCGCCACGGCCGACGGGCTGACGACCCTGGGCAAGTCGGTGGCGACGCTCGAGCCGGGCGAGTCGGTGCTGAAGCTGTTTCAGCCGGTACACCGTACATTCAACCTGGTCACGCTGGAGATCGGCTGCGACGTCACCGGGCAGCCCCGCCTGGACCCGGCCCGCATTGAAAGCGCCGGTCTGGTGGTGCGGCGCGTACACCAGCCCGTCGCACAGGCCGGCCAGCCCTCGTTCGGAGCGACGTCGATCACAGCCGCCCTCACCGCGGGCACGACGCCCAAGACGCTGGCCACGCAGACCGTGGAAACGCTGCGCGGCCGGTTGCAAGGCGCCTTCGGCATCACCCAATCCACCGCGGTTGACTGCAGCGATCCCACCGGCGAACGCACCGACCAGATGGAAGCCTGGATGCAGATGGGGAAACAGCTTCAGGGCTGGGTGCAGCTCGGGCCCGGCGATGTGTGCCTCGACCCCGACCCGGAACGGCGCCGGCCCGCAAGGCGCGCCGGCAATCCGTTGATCGACGAGCTGCTCTCCGCCTCGGGCCAGCAGCCGCGCAGCGAGGCCGTCTCGCCGCTGTTCGTGGCGCCGCCCGACGTGTGCCGGGCCGCGCACAAGACGGTGCTCTACGGCCTGCTTCCCGTCACCAGCACCGAGGTCAGCGAGACGCCAGAGGCGCTTCCTCCCTTCCCGACAAAGGCGGTCAGAACCCACCTTTCGGATTTTCTGACAACCGGGACGTCGCCCACGGTGCCCCAGGCCGGCGCCACTGTCACTGGGGCCGACGCCGAAGAGCCGACCCCGACGATGGCCGGTTTTATCCGGCTGCTGCGCCAACTGGCCATCGAACTGGACGCGTTCGGCGGTTCAGCAAACGCGAAGACGCTGCTCGCCCAAGTGAACCAGATCAAGCTGCCTTTCACATTTGGCCCGAACGAAATTTCCACGCTGCCCGACAATCCGTTCCGCGACCTGGCGGTGGCGCATCTGGGGACCGCGGCCTACACCCAGTGGGCGACGAAGATCACCCTGCCGGCCGGCGATTTCCTGCGGGTGGCCGTGCCCGTGCTGGTCGAGCGCCTGGAACGAGACCCGGACGATGGCCGCACCCTGAGCCTGGTGATGCCCGATGCCTGGCCGGCTGTAACCGCGGCGCAGGCGGAGGCGATCGAGGCCGCAGTGATCACCGCGATGCAGGCCCGCCTGGCCGGGCTGGCGTCCAAATCAGGCCGGTTCGATGAGGTAGGGCGGCTGTACCATGCGGTAGCCTTCGTGCGGATCAAGGGCCAGCCCGGCTGCCCGCCAACCCTGATCTGGAGCAAGCCCACCGCACCGTTCACGATCGCAGCCTGGTATGAAAGCGGCAACGCGATGCCTGTCCAGATCCGGCTGCCCGACGTCAGCGACCGCGCGTTCCTGAAGAAAATCAAGCCCAACGTCGCCTTCATCATGCCGGAGGGGCTGTTCAACATGCTGAACAGCAACAGCCCGAAGGATCTCCGAGATGGCAAGGCGCCGAACGGGGGGGACACCATCGGCTTGCAGTGGATCTGCAGCTTCAGCATCCCGATTATCACGATCTGCGCCTTTATCGTGCTGTATATTTTCCTGACGCTGTTCGATCTGATCTTCCGCTGGCTGATGTTTATCAAGATCTGCATCCCCTTCCCGAAGAAGGGGTGACACCGGAGCCGTATCATGCTGAACCGCAACCCGCTCCCGATCAATTGGCCGCTCTTCGCCGCACCGGATGCAAACGGCGAGCTGCACTATCCGTCGCTGGAGGCCAGCGTGCGCCAGGCGATCCGCATCATTTTGAGCACCCGGCCGGGCGAGCAGTTGATGCGGCCTGAATTCGGCGCCGGACTTGAAGATTTCGTACATGAGCCCAACACGCTGACCATCCGCCGGCGCATGTATGACCGCATCACCGAAGCGCTGGCCCGTTGGGAATCGCGCATCCTGCTGGACCGGGTGGATGTGTCGGAAGTGGCCGGGCAGCCCACGCAGGTGCGCGTGGAGATCCTGTACCGTTTGCGCCGAACCGGCGCACCCCAGCAGATGGGGCTGACCATGGACCTGGAGGCCTGAAACCATGCCCATTCGCCCGCCTGTCCTGGATGATCGCAGCTACGACGACCTGGTGGAAGAGCTGCTGGCGCGCATCCCCGCACACACGCCCGACTGGACCCACCCGCGGCCCGGCGATCCCGGCCGCACCGTCGTCGAGCTGTTCGCCTGGTTGGCCGACACGCTGCTTTACCGCGTCAACCTGATCCCCGAGCGGCAGCGGCTGGCGTTTCTGCGGCTGTTGGGCGTGCCCATGCGACCTGCCGTCGCCGCCCGCGGCCTCGTCACGCTGACGCCGGCCGACAAAGAAGGGACGGCAGCGCTCGCCATCCGCGCCCTGGCAGGCCTCCCCAAACCGGTGCACTTCGAGACTCGCTCGGAGATCACCGTGCTGCCCGTCACCGCGGAGGCATTCGCCAAGCGCCCGCTGACCCCGGAAGAGCAGACCCGGTTCAGCAGCGTGCTGCCGGGGCTGCAAAAGATCTATGGCGTGGCGCAGGCGACGCCGTATATCACCACCCCGGTCTTCGTAGGCGGCGCCGCCGATCCGGCCGGCTTCGACCCGGCCGACCACCGGACCGTCACAATCGACGGCTGCCTGTGGCTGGCCCTGTTCACGCTGAAAGAGGACCCCGGCGACGCCTTCATCGGCCAGGTGCGGGCCGCCCTGGCCGGCAAGCTCCTGAACATGGGGCTGGCGCCGGCGCTCAGCGTGCCGGCGCTCGCTGAGACCATCGGCCCGAGGCCCGCCATCCCCTTCCGCTGGGAAATCAGCTACGTGGCGGATGCGGCGCGCAATCTCGTGGATTATGTCACCCTCGATGTCGTTGCCGGCACCGACACCACCGCCGGGCTGACCCAGCGCGGGACCATGCGCCTGGTGCTGCCGGCCGCGGAGTTCATCGGTGCGCCCTCCAATGACGTGCGTCAGGCGTTGACCGCGGGCGTGGCCGACCGGCCGCCGCGGTTGGATGATCCCCGAAAACAGGCCCGGCTAGTGGCGTGGCTGCGGCTGCGCCCCGGCGCCGCGGGTTCGTCCGGCGCGGCCGTCAACCTCCCGGCGCTGAGCTGGGCGGGCGCCAACGCGGTCGAAATCGACCAACGCAAGACGATCACGGGCCGCGTGGTGGGCGAGAGCGATGGCTCCGCCGATCAAGAGATGCAACTGCCCGGACGCTCGGTCGAGGCCGAGTCGCTCCGGATCGAGGTCGCGGAGCAAGGCCAGGCGTATCGCACCTGGCAGCGCGTGGAAGACCTGGCGGTGGCCGGCCGCGACGCGCCCGCCTACGTGCTGGACAGCGAGGCAGGCACGATCCGCTTCGGCGACAACGTGCGCGGCCGCATCCCGCCCCTGGGCGCACGCATCCGCGTGGGGACGATGCGCTCGGGCGGCGGCCTGGCCGGCAACCTGCCCCCCGGCTCGCTGACTGCCATCGAGGCCACTATGATCGACGGCGGATCGGCGGCGGGCAAGCTGAAGGTGCAGCAGGGCCTGGCCACCGAGGGCGGCGACGACGCTGAGACGCTGGCCCAGGCCGAGCAGCGCATTCCGGCGCTCTTCCGCCACCGCAACCGCGCCGTCACCGCGGAAGACTACCGCCAACTCGCGGCAGTGACGCCCGGCGTGCGCCTGGGCCGCGTGGAGGTGCTGCCGCGCTTCAAGCCGCAGCAGCGTCGGCTCAACGTGCCTGGCGTGGTCTCGGTATTGGTGCTGCCCGCGCAGACCGGGGCCACGCCGCCCAACCCGCGGCCCGACCGCTCCCTGCTGGAAGCCGTCTTCGCCTATTTGGACGCGCGGCGGCCGTTGACCACGGAGCTGTACGTCATCGGCTGTGAGTACGTCGCGTTAGGCGCCGGCATCAGCATCACCGTGCGCGAAGATTACGGCCGGCAGGAGGTAATCCAGGCGGTGCAGGATGCCGTGCGGGCGTTCTTGTGGCCGCTGCTGCCGGGCGGTGCAGAGGGCGCCGGTTGGCCGCTGGGCGGCACGGTGCGGGATCGCGAGGTGGAGGTGGTAGTTGCCCGCGTGCCCGGCGTGCAGATGGTCAACGGCGTCAGTCTATTCCACACCGCCGATGGCAAGGCGCCGGCGCCCGACTCGCCCTGGCTGCTGCTCCAACCGGCCCAATCTAACGCGCCGGCCGAGCTGACGCTGTCCGCCTGGCAGTTGCCCGAACTGCTGACGCTCATGGTAGAGGCCGAGACCGGCGTGGCGCCCGACCTGGCCCGGCTGGGCACAGTGGGCGGTACGGCAGGGACCGGCGGTGTCGGGGGCGGCGTGGCCGTGCCCGTTGTGCCAGAGGTGTGCTGATGGATGCGAACGGCCTGCGCTTCTGGATGCTGTCGAACGCCGAAGACTGGCACGCGGCGAGCGCGCCTGCTGACGTCTTCCACGATGCCGCGCGACGCAGCCTGCGCCTGGCCAGCCGCAGCGAGCGCACCCTGAACCTGGCCGCGGCCAGCCTGTCGGCCGCGCTCTCGAAGCTGGAGCTGACGCCCGGCGCGCGCGATGCTTTCGGCACGTGGGCCTACTGGGACAGCCCGCGCGGCCAGGTGATGGCAACAGGCGCGCTGACGGGCGCGGTCCCCATCTTCCAGCCCCCGCTGGACGATCAGCCCAGCGACCTGGCCCTGGGCTTCGATGGTGTGCTCTATCTGGCGCTGAGCTCGGGCGCGGTGGTGATGCTCGACCGCCGCGACCGCTGGGACCCCGTGCTGCTGCGGGTCGAGGGTTTCTCAGCCTGGCGGGTGGCCCCTGATCCGACCGGCGGCGCCTGGATCCTGGATCGCGTGCACCGCCGCCTGGCCCGGCTGCGCGGTCTGCCCTTCCCGCGCCGGCCCTTCAGCCCGTACGCGGCCGGCACGTTCCGGCCCAACCCGGAGAACCCCGACCCGCCGCAATTGAGCGTGTACGAAGACCCGGTCTGTCCCACGGATGAGCTCCCGGCCGCGCTGGCGTGCAGCCAGGCCGGCGACCTGGCACTGCTCACCTGGCCCGATCCGGGCAGCCATACCCGGCTGCGCATGCGGCGCGCGGGCGAAGAGACGGACTTCGGCCCCGCCTGGACGTTAGCGGGGGCGCCGCGGGCCTACAGCCTGACGTGGGCGGCGGATGACCTCGTCGCGGTGCTGCTGGCCAACCCGGAGCTGACCGAGGCGCCGGTCTTCCGCGTGCCGGCGCCGGGCGCACCGCCGACCGGATCGCTCAACCCGATCGGCGACCTCTATCCGCTGGCCGGACACAACGGCGAGCCGTTCCTGCACGGCGTGGATGTACCGCCGCACTACCCCACGCACCTGGCCGCGGGCGCGCCGGCCAGCCCCGATGACCCGCCCGCCAGCTCGGCGCCGCTGCACCATTTGTCGCTGCCCAGCACAGTCCGCGCGGGCTGGGCCGGCAACCCGCCCGACCGGCCCCTGGACAGCGGCCAGGCGGGCACAGCCTGGCACCGGCTCTACCTGGAGGCCGATATTCCGCTCGGCTGCGGTATCCGGGTCCTGTTGGCCGCGAGCGATGAGCGGACCACGCCGCCGCCGGACGGGAGCTGCGAGTGGCACGAGCATCGCTTCGGCGCCATCTTCGCCCGCGGTGCGAGCGGCGACAGCGCCGCCGCGGGCGATCCGGCTCCGGGCAGCCCGGCCGGCGACCGGATCCCGCGCGGCGCCTGGCTGGCGATCCCGTCCGAGATTCCGTTGAGCGAGGGCCTGCTGGCATGTGAGCCGCAGCGCGACCGCGCCGGGCTCTTCACCGTGCTCATCCAGCGCAGCCAACGGCCCGTGCGCACCCTGACCGGGCGCTATCTGTGGGTGCGGGTCCAGTTAATCGGTGATGGCCGGGCCGGGCCAGAGGTCGCGGCGCTGCGGGCCTACGCCCCGCGGTTCTCCTATTTGAACCGCTATCTGCCGCAATTGTACCGGGAGACGCGCTTCGGCCCCGATGCCGATGCGCTGATCCCTGCAAATGCCGTGGGCGGCGCGACCCCGGCCGATTTCCTGGAGCGCTTCCTGAGCAACTTCGAGGGAATCCTGACGCCGTTGGAAGACCGCATCGCCGGCGCCTATCTACTGACCGATCCCGACGCTGCGCCCGAGGAGGCATTGGCCTGGCTGGGCGGGTGGATCGGCGTGAGCGAGCAGCCGGGATACAACACCGCCCAGCACCGACGGCTGCTGCGTGAGACGCCGCGCCTCTTCCGAGACCGCGGCACCCTGAACGGGCTGCGCCGTGCGCTGGATATCGCGACCGAGGGCGCAGTGGCCCGCCGCGAGATCATCGTGCTGGAGGATTTCCGGTTGCGGCGCACCTTCGCCACCATCCTGGGCGCCGACCTGGCCGACGAAATGGACCCGCTCTTGGGCGGCCTGGTCGTCTCGGGTAACTCCTTCGTGGGCGACACGCTGTTCCTCGGCGATGAAGATCGGAAGGAATTCCTGGCGTTGTTCGGCGACCAGGCTATCGAAACGGATGCGGAAGCCAAGGCGGTGCAGGCGCTGTTCGACCGCCTGGCCCACCGCGTCACGGTGCTCGTCCACCAGGAGCTCAGCGTCAAAGACCTGGCGCTCATCCGGCAAGTGGTAGATCTGGAAACGCCTGCACACGTGGAGGCCAAAGTGCTCACCGCCAGCCAGCGGTTCATGGTGGGCCTGGCCTCGCTGGTGGGCATCGATACGTATCTGGTCGACAAGCCGCAGCCGGGCCCCGTGCGGGTCAACCGAAGCGCGCTGGGCGTGCGCGATGTCTTGCAGCATCCACCGAGCCTCGACCCGCGGCTGGAGGCCGGCTACTACGAACGGATCGGCAGCCTGCGGCCCATCGCCGACCCCGGCCCACCGCTGACCGTGACGATCGGTGACGCCTTCGACCTGGACGCCAGCGCCTCCACCGCCGCGCCAGGCCGCAGGCTCACCCTGTACGTATGGACATGGATCCAATAGGAGGAATGACCTATGGCAATCTTCAAATTCGGCGCTCCGATCGAGAGCAAGGAACCGAACATCGCGGTCGAGATGGACGCCACCAATCCGTTGCCGGTCGGCAAACATCGCTTCCAGCTCATCGTCGTGGACGACGCGGGCAACGAATCGCTGCCGGTCGAGCTGGTTGTCACTGTCGCCGACGACCAGCGCCCCACGGCCGTGATCGATGGCCCGAGCCGGGTTTCGTTCAAGGAGCCGTTCAGGCTGCTGGGCGAGAAGTCGTTCGACATCGGCGGCAAGGTTGTGCTCTGGCGCTGGACGCTGCTGGATTGAGCGATGGCTATCTTCAAACCGGGCCAGACACTTGTCACCAAGGAACCGGTTGTCGATGTAGACGCGGGGCTGGGACCCGGCACGCTGCGCTTTCAACTGGTCGTGGTGAACGAGCGCGGCGTCGAAAGCCTGCCCGCGGTGTTAACGATTGAAATTCCGAAACCGACGCGGGGTGTGCGTCAGCCGCGGCGCCGCCAGCCAAAGCCTGGCGGCTAACACAGCTTTGACGAGTGGTCGACCCGCCGAAGTGCGACTCAAGTCGCGACTACCGCCCATCACGTTTGTGGGAGGTCTGATGAGCAAACGCAAGGATCCGTTGGAAGGCGAGAACACGCCCGATCGGGTGTACTTCGCCACCGGCATGATGCTGGACGCCGGGGATTTCCTGGATGAACAAGCCTATCACCGCGGCCGCCTGGCCCGCGCGTTGGCCTTCACGCACGGCACGGGCACAGTGGCCGGGTTGAATGTGGGCTATCGACTGCGCAGCGGCGCGGGCGCAGGCGCGGTGGAGGAGCTGGTGGTGAGCCCGGGTCTCGCCATCGACCGGCAAGGCCGGCTGATCGAGCTCCGCCGCGAGGCGTGCATCCGGCTGGACCGCTGGTATGCAGAGCAGGCTGAGTCGAAGGATCACGCGGCGGTCGAGGCGCTCGCCCAGGCGTGGGCAGCGCAGGCCGATCACGGCGTGGCCGCGGCCGCCTGGGATGGCGTGGTGGCGGATGTGTTCGTGCGTTTTGCGGCCTGCGAGCGGGGCAAGACCCCGGCATTCGCCGAAGGCCCATTCGACGCCCTGGACGCGGTGCAGCCATCGCGGGTGCGCGACGGCTACGAACTCCAGCTCATCCTGCGCCCCGAAGACAATCTACCGCAACGGGTGCCGCCCCAGGGCTGGCCCAGCTTCGCTGACACCGATGACCCGGCCCAGCGCCGGCGCAAGCTCCAGGATGCGATCCTGACGGGCTGGCCGGGCAACGCGGCCACCCCCACCGAGCCGCCGGCCCTCGATGAATACCCGGCCAACCAGGCCGACCGGCTGGCGGTCTTCCTCGCGCGGGTCGTGATCCAGGCCGCGCAGCCGAATCCGGGCCGGGCGCCGGTGCGTACACCCCGCCCGGCCCCGCCCCAAACTGATGCCGATGCCGGCGCGGTGGTGAAGATCGACAACCACCTGCGCCTTTTCATCTACATGCCCCAAGCCCTGGCTCGGGCGCTGGGCATGTAACGAGCGGAGGGCCCGATGTTCGATGTCACCTTAGGACCGGCACGCAAGGCGCTGCTCGCGCGCGACCCGGACACCCTGGCCGAGAGCCTGGACCACGAAGATCTGATCGCGCTGGATCGCGGCCCGCTGACACCCACGCCGGGCAGCGGCACGATTGTGATCGACGCGAACCGGCGCCGGCCATTGTACTTTGATGGCCGCTTCCTGGCGGCACGCGACCTGACGCGCGAGCAGGAGTACTTCCTGACACGCCAGGCCGATCTGAACCGGGCCGGCGGTATGGGCGTGGTGGCCGGCCTGGGGGTCAAACCCGGCCAGACCGCGACCGCGATCCGCATCGAACCGGGCCATGGCGCCACGCCATCCGGCGCGCTGGTGCTCATCTCCGACGAGATCGAGATCGACCTGGCCGATGTGACCGCCACCCAGCGGCTCGATGCGGCGTTCGGCCTGTCGAAGATCCCCAGCACGCCGGCGCGCAGCCGCTCCGGCCTCTTCATCGTGGCACTGCGGCCGGTGGAGTTCACCGCCAACCGCATCGCCGCGTATCCCACCTCGATCATGGGGCAGCGTTCTATCGAATACGGCGACATCGTCGAGGCGACTGCGGTCACGCTGATCCCCTACGAGGATCAGGGCGGCCGGGTGGAGCTTGACCAACGCCGGGCGCGGGCCGCACGCGAGATCTTCCTGCTGAACAACGGCCGCGGCGTGCCGGCCGATGCGCTGCCGCTGGCAATCATCGCGCTCGATCGCGGGGTGCAGCGTTGGATCGACCCGTACCTGGTGCGCCGCGAGGTGGGCGCGCAGCATGGCGACATGCTGGGGCTGACCACAGTGTCCCGCGCCCAGCGCGAGGCCTTCCTGCTGCAGTATGACCAACACCTGCAGGACGTGCTGAACCAACGCCGGGCCAGCAACGCCACGTGGCGCTTCCCCGCCACGGCACATTTCCAGGCCCTGCCCCCAGCCGGACGCCTGCCCGCGGCCGCCGTCGATGGAAGCGACTTCACCCAGGTCTTCTTCCCCACGCAGGTCGAAGCCGAGCTGTCGTTCGTGGCCGAGGACGAAGTGCGCCCCATGCTCGATGAAGCCATGCTGCTGCCGCCCATCGACCTGACGGCGAGCGGCGAGGCGCTGGAGTCGACTTCGGTGCTGGTGATGATCCCGGTGTCGCGCCAACGGCTGCGCACCCTCCAGGCCACCTTGAGCAGCATCATCCGGACGCTGCCGGCAGCCACGCCCAACGCGATCAGCCGCAGCCGGCCGCTGGATGTGCTGCGGCTGCGGCTCCCACCCCGCGTCCCCATCGTGCCGCTGCCGAACCCGGAGGAACTGGCCGAACAGGCCTGGCGCGAGGCGCTGGCGAACACCGATTTGCTCTGGTACATGCGCCGCCGCAACTTGAGCTACCGGGCCGACCTGACCGGCCTGCCGGTGGCCGTGCGCGGGAATGAGCTCGCCCTGGACCGGGACATGACCGACCGCCTGGGCGGCTTGGGGCTGCTCGACCGCTACCTCACGCTGCGCGGCCGGGCGACCTCCGGCGGCCTGCGCGTGCTCACCGCCGCGCTGAGCGCGCCCAAGGTTGCCGCGTCCCCGCTGCTCACCGAGGCGGTGATCACCCGGCTGGAAGGCGCCGAGGGGCTGGATTCGGGCGCGGCGCTGCGGACCACCGAGTTGTTCCAGGATCCAAAGTTCGGCGACGGCATCGCCCGCATCGAGGCCGCCCGGCCCGATTTGCGCACCGGCGACACGGTCAAGCGCCTGCTGGACACCGGCGCGCTGCGCGACCTGGATCGGCTGGGCAGCAGCGTGGCCGACGACATCAAACTGCGGGACGCGTCGGGTGCAGTCGTGGCCGTCGCCATCAGCGACGGGCCCGACCAAGCGGCAAAACTGGCGGCCATCAACAAGGTCGTATCCGCCCTCGGCACCGAGGGCGTGCAGGGCTCCGCACTGTTGACCGATGCCGCGCTGAGCCGCCTGAACGAAACGCCCACCGCGGATGCTGACGCCATCCTAAGCGTCACCACGACCTTCGCAGATCCTCGGTTCGGCGAAGGGATCAAGCGCATCGAACAAGAGCACCCCGAGGTCACAGATGCGCAGGTCGTCAAGGCATTGGCCGAAACCGGAGCGCTGAACGACCTCGACCGGCTCGGCGCCGCGGTCGGTGACCGGCAGGCGCTCAAAGCCGTCACCGACGAAGTCGTCGTGTTGGCCAAGAGCAACGACCCGGAGCGAGCCGCGAAGATCAAGAGCCTGGTGACAGGCAAGCTGAACCTGTTGCCGCGGCGCTAGGAGCCTCGACAGGCCCAGGTGGAGATCGCCCATGAAAGTCTGGCCCATCAAAAAGCCATTCAAAAACGAGCACATCGTCGGCGTACAGCCCGCGCTGGAGCCTGATGTGGATGCCGGCTGGAACCGGCGGCTGAACCTGTTCACCGGCCGGGCGCTCAGCGACACCGCGCTGAAAGCCGAACAGGCGGGCCGCGCCGGGCGCATGGCCACTCGCGGCCAGATGGTGTCGCCCGGCGTGGTGACCGGGCTGCAACTGTCTGTGGAACGCGAGGCAGGTGATGCGCTGTTCGGCCAATTGTCCGCCGGGCTGGGCATCTCGGTCAGCGGCGAGGACGTCGTCGTGCCGACTGATGTGCGGTTCGACCTGCGCCAAGTGCGCGTCTATGCGCCGGGGGGCCTGCTGGCGGCCGTCATCCCGCCGGAAGAGCGGGCCAACTCCGGGCTCTCGGCGTACGGCTGGGACACCGGGCCGCGGCTCGGCGCGTTTATGCAGCCCGACAACCTGCTGCCGCGCGTCGGCATTATCGTGCTCCAGCCCATCGTGGCCGACCTGGTGGGCGAGTTGGACTCGACCGAGCAGTGCGAGATCGACCCAACCAACGATCCCTACGAGGATTGGCAGCTTGCCGACGGGTGTCGCGTGCTCTACTACGCCTGGCCCAACCTGCTCCCACCGCAGCCGCCGCCAGCCACCCCCGATGCGGCCCGGCGCTGGCGCAACCGGCTCGCATACGCCATCTTCTCGGCCGAGGCCGGCCGCGGGCCCGCTGAGCCGCTGCCCTGGGAGCTGGCCGGCGTGCCGGTGGCGCTCGTCGGCTTCGATGCCGCATGGCGGTTTCAGTTCGTTGACCGCAACGCGGTGGTGCGCACGGGCGGCCGCCCGCGGCGGCGCAGCCGGCTGGTCAACGGCTGGCAGTCCGCGGGGGAGCGCTACTTCAGCGGCGCGCTGCCCCAGGTGCATAACCCGTACCTGTGGCAGGCACGCATCCAGCAGTTTGCCGAGCAGGTTGCAGACGCATATCTCGACGGCACGCCCATCCATGAGATCGCCGCACAATTCACCCACCTGCCCCCGGCCGGTCTGCTGCCTGCAGACGCCGTCGATTTCATCCTGGGCGAAGCGGCCGTGGCCGACCGGGCCGATCTGCAGCACTTCTTCCCGGCCACCTACACCGCCGATGTCGTGCCCGTGCCACTGGAACAACTGGACCTGGCCCTGGAAGGCAGCGCCAGCCTGGCCCCGTTCGACGTGGCCGCGCCCGATCAGGTGCGCCTGCTGGTGCCGGTGCCGCAAGCTTTCTACGAGCCGGGACTGCTCAAGGTCGAGCAGGTGGACCCCGAATTTCAGCAGACCCTGGACGAGTTCACCACGCGGCGCGGCCGGTGGCTGAACCGGCGGCAGGAGCTGCGGGCCAAGCATGCGACGCTCGCAAGGGCGCTCAGCGGGCAGGCCCCGGCCTATCCGCTGGTCGATCCCCTGGCGGTGGACGACTACGAAGCAGAATACCCACAGATCGACGAGGCCGACCCGCAACTCAGCGCGACCGAGCTGGCCTACGGCACCACGCTGCGCGAGGGCCAGTGGGTCTCGACCGGGCTGGAGGCCCTGCGCCAAAGGCTGCTGGGCGCCAGCCCGCTGCGCCGCGGCAGCACCGCAGCGTTGGATCTGGGTGACGCCGGTCAGAACAACAATCTCATCAACAAGCTGCGCCAGGTGGACCCCCGCATCACCTACGACAGCGGGAAAAAACAGCTCACCCTGCAAGGCCATCTGACCATCGAGGGGCGCGACGCCCTCAAAAGAGTCGTGAACGAGATGGATGGCCCCGGGACGGCCCTGGAGGCTCTGGACGCCTTGCAAACCGCCTCGCTGCGAGATGAAGTCGGCCAGTTGGACGCGCTCGGCCTCTCCCGCTTCATCGCCTACCTGGAAGAAAAGGTGCGCCAGGCCGACGACAAGGTTGACTTCGGCTTTCTGCGCATCCAGACCGACATCTACCGCGTGCGGCAACTCATGCTGGGCAGCACAGCCGGCACCCGACTGGCCGTCTCACCCACCCTGGCGACCATCGCCCAGGGCACCAGTGCCGCCTCATCGCGCGCCAACCTGCGCACTTTCTACGACCAGTTGAAGACCCAACCGACTCCTGTTTCCACCGCGGACCCTGCGGCGCCGAGGGCCGTGGGCGCCGCAGCCGAGAAAGCGGCGCCCACGGCGGCAGCGATCAGCGAGAGCGCCTTTGGCAGCATCAGCAAGGTCGCGATCTCACCGATCAGCAGCTTCAAATTGCCTGAGACGTCGTTGGTCGCGCTGGGCGGCACCCAGTTGGGCGCAACGTTGGTTCAAAAACAACCGACGGCGATCTCCGAAGCGCTCAGCGCCGCCCTCAAGGCCGGCGCAGGCGGGGTGCTGAAACCCGTGCCCGAAGCCTCAGCGCCCATCGAGGTGATCGGCCAATCCGCGCTCATCGGCGCCATCGACCTGCGCACCGTCACCATTGCCGAGCGGCTGGAGCCGGCCAAGGCGCCGGAGAGCAAGGATTTCAGCGTCGCCAGCAAGCACGAGGTGGTCTCGTCGCTGATCGAACTCGCCAGGTCGCAGGACGGCATCAACCTGGATGATCTGGTGATCCCAGGCGTGCCGAAACGTAATGAGGCCGGTGACATCGAGTTCACCGACCCCACAAAGACCGCCGGTCTGCCGGTCCGCATCAACACGACCCAGCTCAAGGACGTCAACCTGCAACGGGACATCCTGGCCGAGCCGTCACCGAAGCGGGCGGACGAGGCGGCGTACTTCGTCAGCAGCGTCGAACTGCTGGATCACACCGTCGCGGCGCTGCGCGGTGCGGAGGGCCGCATCCAGGCCTATCGCCTGGCGATTGCAGCGTGCCAGACGACCCAGGCCGAGCTGAAAAACCAACTGGGCCAGGCGGCCTCGCGGCTGCAGGCGGTGGGGGACGAGCTGGCCGAGGCGCGGCACGATGTCTCACTGGCCCGCGCGCTGCTTGCCGACGAGCAAGCGCGCGTCAGCGACATCAACCGGCGCCGAGACCAGATCATCCGGGAGCACGTGACGTTCCTGGCCTACCAGCGCCCGCGGACGACCGAACTGCGCCGCGACGCGGTCAGCCGCCCGTTGATCCCGGCTGAGCTGGCCGATGCGCCCAGGGCGTGCCTCGCGCTCAGCGTGGACCCGCCGGCCGAGTTGCGTTCGCTGATCGATCTGTTCCGCGACGCGCCGGTGAAGTGGTTCACGCACGTGCCCGTGTTACTGGACCAGATCGACGCCCTGCCGTCGTTGCAGGCGACCCTGATCGGCGCCAAGACCCGCGCCTTCATGCAGTCCACCGTTTTGTCCGAGATGCTCACAGGCACGATGGCCGCGGCCGCGACGCAAATCTCGGCCCTGCAGCAGGCGGCCATGACGACCTACAGCGCGCCCAAGGCCGACGTGCTCAGCTCGGCCATCACCCGCGTCTTCGCCGCCCAGCAAACCGCGGTCAAACAAACGCGCAACCTGCTGGCCCAGATGGACGTCAGCGCGGTCACCCAGCAGACCTGGCGCCGGGTGCGCGACCAGGCGACCGAGGTGGTCTCCCTCGGCGACCTGATCACCGGCGAGCATGGCCGCAGCCGCGTCGCCCAGGCGGCGACGCAGGAACTGGATAACATCGGCCATGTCGCCGCGTGCCTCTACCAGGCGTTCGACGAGGTGCTGCCGGTCATCCGGCTGCAATGGGGCGAAATCCTCAGCCAATACGATGCGCCGCCCGATCTGCGCGAGCTGACCATCTTGCCGCGTTGGGGCGAGCTCGAATACCTGGCGCGCCGCCAGATGGAAAGCCTGATCGACTGGCTGTTTGGCCGCATCGATACCGCGCAGGCCGGCGCGCTGGCGTTGATGAACGACCTGGTGCGCATCTGCATTCTGCTGGCCAGCCACGCGCCGGTGAACCAGATCATCGCCGGCCACCTGCCCAAGCAGACCACCGTGACGCCGGGCATTCGCCTGGATCTGGCCGCGGTCAATCTTACGCAAGTCAATGTGGGCATGCACGTGCTGCTGTTCGACCAGCAGAAAGTTGTGGCGCGTGCCGTGGTGGAGGATCTCGGCAGCGGCCAGGTCTCGGCCAAAGTGACCGCGGTGGAGGCGCTGGATGAACGCGGGCAAGTCGCCAAGAGCGTGACCCTGCCGCCCGGCGCGCGGGTGCAGTACACGCGCTACCGCCTATGATCGCCGAAACGCCGGCCCGCCGCGTCCGCCATCTGCGCCTGGCGGCCCCCGATGAGGCACTGGCCCGCCGGGGCGCGCTCCTGGTGGAGGATGCGCTGCGCACAGCCACGCTGCCCGGCGGTAATGACGGCCGGCTGATCGTCGTACGCTCCCTTGCGCTGGGCAAAATCGACAGCCGAGGGAGTCCGGCCTCCGTGGCGCTGGCGCTGGAGCAAAGTTGGCATCGGCTCGCTGCTTCAGCCGTCCACGCCGAGGACCCGGCTGCACCCCACCAGCCCGCGGTGTACTTCCGTGACCGGGTCGAGGCGCTGACGCTGCTCGCCGGGCGGCTGGCGGTAGGCCGCGAGGCCGACGCCTGGTTCTGGCCGTTGGCCGTGCCCGGCTGGCGGTCGGGCATGGCCAACGGCGACGCGCTCCGCGCGGTGTTGGTCGCTGCACTGCGGGGCGCATCCCCGGCCGCGGCGGTGCTGGGCCTCGCTGCCGCGCTGATCGACCGGCGCGCGCTCGCCCCGCTCCTCGCGGCGCTGCGCCCCGACGATGGGCCGGCGCTTCTGGCGGCGCTCGGCTTGACTCGGCCAGCCAGCCCGACTCCCGGCCGCACGGCCGATGCCATGCTGCCCCCGCTCTCCCCGGTCTGGACCTCGATTCTGGCCCGCTGGATCGGGGCATGGGGCACGCTGGACGTGCGCAGCACGTGGCTGGCCGCGTTGGCCCTGGCAGTCGATGCGCCCGCGCGGCTGCTCGACCCGGCGCTGATCTTCCGTGCAGAGCACCTGGCGTCGCGTCTGGCCCAGGGTGAACCCATCCCGGCGGCAACACAACCCCCGGCGGCAACGCCCCATAAAACCGCCCCGCGCGCCCTTCCGACCGCTGAACGCACCACGGCAATCGAGGGAGGGTCGCAGCCGCCGCCCGCTGACCGTGTGGCCGAGCCCAAGACCCCGGCGCATGACGATCGACGCGCGGCCGCGCCCGGGATCCCGGCGCACGACAAGCTGCGCTTGGCCGCGCCGGCGCGGATCGCCGCCGAGCAGCCCGCCCTGGCAGCAGCCCGCGCAGACCCCGCCGCGCCGCTGCCCACACCGGAGGCAAGCTACACCCGGTTCGCCGGGTTGGCGCTGGCGCTGCCGCTTCTGGCCCGCCTGGGCATCGCCGACGCCCTCGAGGCCGACCCGAAGCTGGCAGACCTGGAACTGCCCGGCCGCGCCCTGGCTGCGCTCGCCCGGGGCGCGCGGATTCCCGCCGACGACCCGATCCGCGCCCTGTTCCCCCGCCCCGGCCGGTGGCGGGGGGCGTGTCCGTTCACTGCACCGTCTGCGTGGCAGGCGGGATTGACGAAGGGCGGATCGGCAACGGTGCGCGGCATGAGCGGCCGGCCCGAGGTACGCGTCCTTTGCGAGGCCGATGGGCGGCTGGCGCTGGCGCTCTGGCACGGCGATCAGCCGCTTGACGACAGCGCCCCGCTGCCGCGGCGTTCCGACGTGGCCGTGCTGGTCGAGGCCTGGCAGGTTGCGGCGCAGCGCTGGCTGGCGGCGTACGCGGGCATCACGCCGGGCGGGTTGATCCGGCGTCCGGGTTACATTGCACATACCCGCACCCACCTCGATGTCTACTTCAGCCTGCGCGAGGCCGACATCCGCGTCCGCCGCGCGGGGCTGGATCTGGATCCGGGCTGGTTGCCGTGGTACGGGCGCGTGGTGCTGTTCCATTACGCGCACATGCCGTGGGCCGCAGAGAGGGGGTGACGCATGCCAGAACCGAAACCCAATATCAACCTGCGCACCTATGCCCTGGCGGCCGTGGCCGTCCGGCTGCCCGACGCGGGACTTCTGGGCCAGGAAGCGCCGGAGGCCAAATATCTGCGCCGCCATCTGCGCGCGGTCGACCCTGACGAGGCGGAGTGGACCCGGGGCCTGCCGACCTATCTCGAACAGCCCGACACCGAAGATACAGACTTGATCGGCCTGGGGCACAGCATCGGCCTGACGTTGCCCGAGCTCTTGAGCGTGAGTCTGGCCGCGGCCGTGGAGGGCGACGCGCGGGCTGGGCGGGCGCTGGCGCACGTGCAGGCGCCGCTCGGCGGGTCGCGCCCCACGCTGGCCCTGCTGGCCGAGATCTATGCGGAGCCGGGCCGCAATGACCTGTCGGCCATCCAGGCGCTGGCCGATGGCGCGGCCGTGCGCAGCGGCCTGCTGACCCTCTCGGGTGACGAGCCGCTGCCCGAACAAACGGCCCGCGTCCCGCTGCACCTGTGCCTGGCCCTGGCTGGCGGTGACGCCGGCAGCGCTTTTGCGCCCGGCGCGGCGGTGGGCCTGGGCGAAACGCCGCCGGTCCCGCTGCCGGCCTCGTGCCTGACAGAAGCAGCGCGGCAGGCCGCCGGGCTGCGGGCCGTAGCCGGCCAGATCCTGATCGTGCGCACCGGCTCGAACGCCGAAGGCCGCTCCGTCGCCAGTGCGATCGCGGCCGCGCTGAACCGAAGGCCGCTCTTCATTGAGGCACAAACCGGCGGTGATCCGGCCGTCATCCCCGGCCTGGCGCCCTGGCTCCGGTTGCGCGATCTGCTCCCGGTCTTTTGCCTGGAGCTGGCGCCGGGCGAGCGCAAGGTGCTGCCGCCGCTGCCCTACTACGACGGCCCCACACTGGTGCTGTGCGGCCCTGATGGCAGCGTCGAATCCGCCGCGGGCGCGGCGCTGAGCTGGTCGCTGCCGGTGCCGCCCAAGGTTGAGCGCCACCTGCTGTGGGAGCAGGCCATCGGCGGGGGGCCATTGGCCGACGAACTGGCCGACTACCGCCGCCACAGCAGCGGCCGCATCGCCCATCTGGGCCGGTTGGCCCGCTTCGAGGGTGTGCTGCACGGCCACCCCAGGCCCACGCGCGACGACATCACCGCGGCCGCGTGGACCGGCGAGAACGGCGGGCTGGATGCGCTGGCCCAGGCGCTCCCCGATCCCATCTCCGATGCCGCGCTGGTCGCGCCTGAGCCGCTGCGCCGCGAGCTGGCCACCTTGCTGGTGCGCTGCCGGGCCCGCGATGCGTTGGTTGAGGGTCTCGGCCCCTCGGCCAGGGCGCGCTATCACCCGGGTGTGCGGGCGCTCTTTGTCGGCCCGTCGGGCACCGGCAAGACGTTGGCTGCGGGCTGGCTGGCCACCCAATTGGGCCTGCCGCTTTACCGCGTTGATCTCTCGGCCGTGACCAGCAAATACATCGGCGAAACTGAAAAGAACCTGGCCCAACTGCTGGCCCGGGCCGAGCAATCCGAGGT
>JAPKMS010000071.1 GCA_026645775.1 Anaerolineae bacterium | reverse complement strand
CGATTGACCAACGGCTGCACGCCCCGCTCCGCCAACGCCGCGTGCATGGCCGGCACATCGTTGAACGCCACCGGCAGCCGCACCAACTCGTTGCGCAACACCTTGCGAGCGAAGTCGGCCAGCTTCGGCACCACGCCAAGTAGATCGCCTGCTTGCCAGGTGTGCCCAAACACGCCCCACACGGAGTACTCGGCGTAGTCGTGGTTCCCCGGACAGCTAAATAGGCCGAGCCGCGGGCGCAGGCTCTCGATCAGCGCCAACGCGACCGGGAAACCGGCCGCGTCGTGCACCAGGTCGCCGGTCAGCGCCACCAGATCGTAACGCACATCGGCCAACAGCCGTTGCAAAGCCGCGATCTTGCGCGCCTGCACCGCACCGCCCGCCTGAAAGTGAAAATCGGACAGGTGCAGGACGGTGATCCCCCCCAACGGCAGGCCCGGCCGATCGACTTCGATCGTGTAACGATCGAGCTGCACCCGCGCCCGCTCGATCTGTGTTGCATAAATCGCCGCACCTGCGCCGGCCGCTGCGGCCAGAAGACTCCCCCAAACCCAACGTTTCACAAGGCTGCCTATCCCCCTTCCCTGCACTGCGAGACCGTGATGCGGCTGCCATTGTACCACAGGCGCCGGTCGAGCCATCTGTACGACACACGCGTTTCCTGTTTTCTGGAGAAAGGGTGCTATAATGCAACCCCATACCCGTAGGGAGTTATTGCCCCAAATACTGGGTGCCAGGAGCAAAGATGCTATGACTACCCCCCACCTGTTATTGAACCTCCGAGAATATCATCGCCCCGCGGACGCTGAGGGGAATGACGGCCTCAATCGCGCGCTCGAGCTCCTCTCCCGTCCCGCCATCCGCACCGTGCCACTGGCCGGCGGCGACACCTTGCTCGGTTCAGGGGACCCCGCTATCGAAGCCGTGGTGGACCTGCAGGCGCTTGGCCTGACCGACATCTCACTGGACCCCAAACTGGGTGCACTGAGCGCCCAAGGCATGGTGACGCGCGCCCAACTGGCGGACTTGAAGGCGCCCGTTGCGGCAGCCGGGGCCCATTCACCCAAGGCTTCACCGTTGGGGATCATCGCAGCCGGCGCGGGACGCCTGGGCGGCAGCGTGCAGCGCAACCGCGCCACGCTCGGCGGTGCGCTGGCCGGCTCGGCGCCGGACGATCCGCTGCTGGTCGCCCTGCTGGCGTGCGATGCGCGCATCCTGCTGTGCACAAACTCAGGCTATCGTACCATCCCCCTGGCCGACTTCATCCCCGACCGCGGCCGGCTCCTGGCTGAGCCCGCGCTGATCACGGATGTGGTCGTGCCGCTGCCGCCCGGCCGGCTGACCGGCTATGCCCTGACCGATGTAGCGCGCACCCCGGCCGATGCCCCCATCGTGGTCGCCGGCGCCGCAATCGGCGTGGCTTATGGCAACTGCACGTATGCGCGCCTGGCGCTGGGTGGGGTTGCAGATCAGCCCATCCGCCTGCCCGAGGTCGAGGCGCTGCTGGTGGATCAGAAGCTGACGCCCGAGCTGATCGCGGCCGCGGCCGCGCGTGCGTCCGAGTTGGCGCAGCCGACCGGGGATTTCCGCGGCAGCGCCGAGTATCGCAAGGCGATGGCCGGGGTGCTTGCGGAGCGAGCATTGAGTCAGGCGTGGGACGCCGCTTGCCTACCGTGACAAGGTGACCCGGGGACAGGGTGACAAGCTGAGACGACGCCTTGTCTACTTGTTTCCTTGTCTACCGGCGATGAAAGGAGTGCAACGATGCAACTCAATTTTACCCTGAATAACACCCCCCGGACCTGGGATATCGCGGTCAACGAATCGCTGCTGGACGCGCTGCGGCGCCACGGCATCTTCGGCGTCAAGCACGGCTGCGAGACCGGCGAGTGCGGCGCATGCACCGTGCTGCTCGACGGCCTGCCCGTCACCTCGTGCACCCTGCTGGCCGCGCAGGCCGACGGCCACGCGGTGGAGACCGTCGAAGGGCTGGGCGAGCACCCGGAGCAGGGTTGGCGGCACACCGACGGCCTCCACCCGATCCAGCAGGCATTCATCGAGGTCGGCGCGATCCAGTGCGGCTACTGCACTCCCGCGCAGCTCCTGGCCGCGGAGGCGCTGCTGAAAGAGAATCCCGATCCCACCGAGGCCGAGGTGCGCGAGGCGCTCTCCGGCGTGCTGTGCCGCTGTTCCGGCTACGTCCGACCGGTGGAGGCGGTGCTGCGCGCGGCCGCGCGGATGCGCGGGGAAGCGGTCCCGCCGCTGCCGGGCCGCCTCGATCCACCCATCAACGTGATGGAGCTGCCGGTTGCCCCGCCCGAGGCCGAGCCGCCGGTCGAGCCCGGCGCACCGTCAGCCTACGACCGCGGGCCGCGCGTCCAGACCCAGGTCAAGCTGCCGACGATGGTCGTCGCCGCGCCGGAAACGGTGCACGTCGGCGTGTCAGAGCCGAAGGTGGACGCGGTCAAACTGGCCCAAGGCAAGCCCGCGTTCGTCGCCGATGTCGAGATGCGCGGCATGCTGATCGGCAAGATCCTCCACAGCCCCATCGCGCACGGCACCATCAAGCGTATTGACGTCAGCAAGGCGCGCGCCCTGCCCGGCGTCCACGCGGTGCTGACCTACGAGGACGTGCCGCGCGTCATGTTCTCCACCGCGGGGCAGTCGCACCCGATCCCCAGCCCGCTGGATTTCGTCAGCCTGGACCGCAAGATGCGCTTCGTGGGCGACCGGGTGGCCGCGGTCGCGGCCGAGACCGAGGAGATCGCACAGCGCGCTTTGGGCTTGATCGAAGTCGAATTCGACGAGCTGCCCGCGGTGCTCGACTCACGCGAAAGCATGGCGCCAAGTGCGCCGATCATCCACGACGAGCCGGACTACGTGCCGTTCGCCGAGTGCGACCCCGCACGGAACCTGGCCGCACACATCCACATGGAGCTGGGCGACGTGGACGCGGCGCTCAAGACGGCCGACTACGTCTTTGAGGGCGAATACGAGGTGCCGCGCGTGCAGCAGACGCCCATCGAGCCGTTCGTCTGCATCACCTACTGGGACGAGGACGACCGCATGGTGATCCGCACCAGCACGCAGGTGCCGTTCCACGCCCGCCGGATCCTCGCGCCGGTGCTGGGCCTGCCCATCAAGCGCATCCGTGTCATCAAGCCGCGGGTCGGCGGCGGATTCGGCAACAAGCAGGAGGTGATGATCGAGGACATCTGCGCGCACCTGACCATCGCCACCAAGCGGCCGGTGAAGCTGGAGTACACGCGCGAGGAACAGTTCATGGCGAGCACCTCGCGGCATCCGATGATCGTCAAGATGCGCACCGGCGTCATGCGAGATGGCCGCATGGTCGCCAACGAGATGATTGCCCTTTCGGACACGGGCGCGTTCGGCAACCACGCGCTGACCGTCAACGGCAACACCGGCCACAAGGCGATGTCGCTCTACCCGGCGAACCGGGGCGCCGACGGCCGTTCGAACATCCGCTTCGTGGCGGAAGTGGTCTACACCAACAAACCGACCTCCGGCGCGTATCGCGGCTACGGCGTGCCACAGGGCTTCTTCCCGCTGGAAAGCCACATGGAACGCATCGCGCACGAGCTGGGCCTCGACCCGCTCGAATTCCGGCTGATGAACGTGGTCCAGGCCGGCGAGGAGCACCCGATGTCGAAGGTGTTCAGCGAAGGCCGCGAGGCGCACGGCGAGCTGATCCGCACCAACGCGATCACGGAGTGTGCGCGGGTGGGGGCGGAGTTGATTGGTTGGGGAACTGGTAAATTGGTAAACTGGGAAATTGGTCAAGCGGGAAACGGGGAAATCAGGAAATCGGCAGACCGTTCCACCCCTCCACCAATCTACCACTCTACCACTCTACCGTCTACCCTCCGCCACGGCAAAGGCGTCGCGCTCGTCATGCAAGGCACCGCGATCCCCAACCTGGACATGGGCGCGGCCAGCATCAAGATGAACGACGACGGCAGCTTCAATCTGCTGGTGGGCGCGACCGACCTGGGCACCGGCTCTGACACTGTGCTGACGCAGATGGCGGCCGAGGTGCTGGGCTGCCCGCCGGAGGACTTCATCACCTACTCGTCGGACACCGACTTCACCCCGTTCGACGTGGGCGCCTATGCCAGCAGCACGACTTATATTTCAGGTGCGGCCGTGGTGGAGGCGGCGCGGAAGGTAGCGGAACAGATCAGGGCGGTGGCGGCCCAGATCCTGGATGCGCCGGCCGAGGAGATCACCCTGGCCGACCGCCAGGCGTGGGCGCCCGATGGTCGCAGCGTCACGCTGGCCGAGATCGCGCTGCACAGCCTGCACAAGACCGGCCAGCACCAGATCATGGCCGTCGGCTCTTACGTCAGCCCCGACAGCCCGCCGCCGTTCGCCGCGCAGTTCGCGGACGTCACCGTGGACACCGGAACCGGGCAGGTGACGGTACACAAGCTGGTGATGGTGCTCGACTGCGGCATGATCGTCAACCCGGCCGCGGCCGTGGGCCAGATCGAGGGCGGCATGACCCAGGCGCTGGGCTATGCGGTGTGCGAGGAGATGCTGTTTGACGAGGACGGCCGGCTCGTCAACCCACGCTTCGGCGACTACCACATCTTCACCGCGGATGAGATGCCGGAGATGGTCGTGCGCTTCATCCAGACCTACGAGCCGACGCACCCGTTCGGCGTCAAGGCCGTGGCCGAGATCCCGCTGGATGGCGTAGGGCCCGCGGTGGCGAACGCCGTCTACAACGCGACCGGCGTGCAGATCCCGGTCATTCCGCTGACGCCGGAGCGCGTGTGGCGGGCGTTGCAGCAGGCGTCGGCTTAGGCGCGCTGATTGGCTTCGGTAAATTGGTAGATTGGTAGGTTGGTAGACGAGGGTCGTGACCAATCTACCAGTCTACCAATCTACTCGTCCCGATCTCATCCCCGCAAACTCGCCCCCAGCTCCCGCTCCAGCCGCGCCACGATCTTGCCCCGCAGCTTCTTGGTATCCTCGTCGGTCAGGGTGCGGTCGGGCGCCTGGAAGGTGAGCGCGTAGGCCAGCGACTTCTTGCCCGCCGGCACCTGCCCGCCGCGGTAGAGGTCGAACAGCCGGACGTCGGCCAGCAGCTTGCCGCCGCTCTGGCGGATCAGCGCCTCGACCTGGGCGGCGGCCACGTCCTCATTCACGATGATCGCCACATCCTCGTAGACCGCAGGCTGCGCCGAGATGTCGGCCATCTCGTGGCTCGTGCCCCAGCCGGCCAGCAGCGCGTCCAGATCGAGCTCCATCACGACCACCGGCTGCTCCGGCAGGTCGAACGCAGCGCGCACCTTCGGGTGCAACTCGCCCAGCACGCCCACCTCGGTCCCGCCGACCAGCAGCCGCGCGGCCCGGCCGGGGTGCAGCGCGGGATGCTCGGCCCGCTCCCACTTGACATCGGACAGGCGCAGCCGGGTCGTCAGCGTCTCGGCCACGCCCTTCAGGTCGAAGAAGCCCAGCGGCGCCGCGTCGTGCCCCAGCCAGGTGCCCGCTTCGCGCGGCCCGGCCAGCAGCGCAGCAACCCGCCGCGGCTCGGCTGGCAGCATTTCGCCCGGCCGAGGGTGGAAGACGCGCCCCACCTCGAAGATCGCGATCCGGTCGGTGAAGCGCAGGTTGGTGCGGGCCGTGTTGATCAGCCCCGTCAGCAGCGTCCGCCGCAGATGCCCCCGGTCCGCGGTCAGCGGGTTGAGTACCGTGACGTGCGGTGAATCACCCCACGTGCCAGGTACTTCGGAAGTGCCTGGCACGTTCACTGGCACGTTCAGCCGCATCTCGTCCCGCACGTCAATCATCGAATAGGTAATCACCTCGTCCAGCCCGGCGCCGACCAGGATATCGCGCACCTTCTCGTCGCCTTCCAGTTTCAGATTACGGCGCTGCGGCGGCAGCTCATCCTCCAGCAGCGTCGGCGCTAGCCGGTCGTACCCATAGATCCGCCCGATCTCCTCGGCCAGGTCCGCGGGGATGTTCACGTCCTGGCGGTGGCTGGGGACGGTGACGCAGAGTGTCGGGGTATGGGGGTGTGGGCGTGATGTTCCTGCTCCTGACTCCCATACTCCCATACTCCCGGACGCCGTCACCCCGAACTCCAGCGCCTCCAAGATCCGCACCATCTCCTCCGCCGGAATCTCCGCGCCCAGGATGCGGTTGACGTAGGCTGGGTCGAGGGTGATGGTCTTGGCTTCCGGCTTGCCGGGGTACGCGTCGCCGTAGACCGGCCGCGTGACGCCGCCCGCAAGCTCGCCCAGGAGCTGGCACGCGCGGGTCAGCGCACAGACGGTCAGCTCCGGGTCCACCTGTTTGCCGAAGCGGCTGGCGGCCTCGCTGCTCAGCTTCAGCATCTGGCCCGTGCGGCGGATGCTGAGGAAGTTGAAGTTTGCCGATTCCAACAGCACGGTGACCGTCGCGTCATTGACCTCGGTGTTGGCGCCACCCATCACGCCGGCCACCGCAATCGCGCCCGCGGTGTCGGTGATCAGCAGCATGTCGGGGTCAAGCGCACGGTCCATGCCGTCCAGGGTGGTGAGGTGCTCGCCGGGGTGCGCGCGGCGCATGATGATGCTCGGCCGGCCAACCGCGCGTTGGCGCAGCAGGTCGTAGTCGAACGCGTGCAGCGGCTGACCCAGCTCCAGCATGACGTAGTTCGTCACGTCCACCACGTTGTTGATGGGCCGCATCCCCGCGCGCAGGAGCCGCTGTTGCAGCCACATGGGCGACGGCGCCAGCCGCAGCCCTTCGATCAGCGCGGCCGAGTAGCGCAGACACAGATCGGGCGCCTCGATCACGATGTCGGTGAAGTCCGCGTCGGCCGCGAGTGGGGTCCGGTCGGGTGTGGGGACCGGGAAGCGGAACGGCTGGCCGGTCAGCGCGGCGAGCTCGCGGGCGATGCCGGTCACACATTGCAGGTGCCCGAACGCGCCCTTGATTTGGAATTCCAGCACCGCGTCACCCAGGTAGTCCAGCAGCGGCATGCCCACCGGCGCGTCGTCCGGCAGCACCAGGTTGCCCTCGTGCGCCTCGCTCAGGTCGAGCTCCTTCTCGGAGCAGACCATGCCCTCGGAGACGACGCCGCGAATCTTGCTCGGCTTCAGCTTGACGATCCGGCGCTCCTCGCTGTGGCCGTCCACCAGCCGCGCGCCGGTCATAGCGAACGCGACCTTCGGCCCCCGGCCGCCGCTGAGGTCCTGGCCGATGTAGGGATGCATGTTCGGCGCGCCGGTCACGACGGTCATCGGCTGGCCCGCGCCGTAATCCACGCGCACCAGCGTCAGCCGCTCCGCGTCTGGGTGACGCTGCACGTCGAGGATCTGCGCGACGAAGATCTTATCCCGATCCCAGAACTCGCCGATGCGCCCGATGCCTTCCACTTCCAGACCCGCCAGCGTCAGCCGCTCCGCCAACGCTTCCACGGGCAGGGTGATGTCCACATAGTCTTTGAGCCAACTCAGGGGTATCTTCATTGTTATGTCTCCTGTCGGTGGGTGTGGGGGTGTGGGGGTGTGG
>JAPKMS010000070.1 GCA_026645775.1 Anaerolineae bacterium | reverse complement strand
GGGCCGCTGTTGGCCGGCGTCATCATCGTCCTGGTCAATGCCTTTTTCGTCCTCTTCGAGTTCGCCATCGTCACAGTGCGTCGCGGACAGATCGAACGGCAGGCCGAGGAGGGCAACAGCAACGCGAAGATGGTCTCGCACATGTTGCAAGATCCCGATCGGGCCATCGCCGGTTCGCAGGTTGGCATCACAATGGCATCCGTGCTCCTGGGCGTAGTGGCTGAAGAACCGCTGCGTGAGTTGCTCTCACCAGGGCTTGCGCGGTTGTTCGGACTGGTGCCCTTTCTCGCACCCTTGTCGACGGCGTTGGCAACCGTGTTGGTGTTCCTGCTGCTCTCCCTCGTCTTGATGGTGGTGGGCGAACAAACGCCGAAAACCATCGCCCTCCGCTTCCCGGTGGAAAGCGCGCTGGCGATCGCCGTGCCGATGACGATTTTCGCCCGCATCGCAGCGCCCCTGGTCTGGGTCGTCGACCAGTCCACGGCGCTGATGCTGAAGCTATTGGGCGTCGGCGGGCAAACAGGCGGGCACGGCATTCACACGGTCGAAGAGCTGAAAGAGGTCGTGCGGGAGAGCCAGGAGGAAGGCGTCATCCCCTACGGTGACGAAAAGATGCTGCTGCGAGCCATGGAGTTCGGCAGCCGCTTCGTCCGCGAGGCGATGATCCCGCGCACCGACATCGTCGCCCTGGAAAAAACCACCACCCTGCGCGAGCTGCTGGTCCTCTTCAAGAACTCGCGCCATTCGCGCTTCCCGGTCTACGAAGGCGATCTCGATCACATCTGCGGGGTTGTCGCCATGAAGGAAGTTCTGGCCCGCGTGGTGGATGATCCGGCCACCCTGGATCTCCCCTTGATCGACCTGGACGTGATGCAGCCTGCGTTAGTGACGCCCGAAAGCCGGCGCATCGGGGATCTGTTCAGCCAGATGCGCAGCGACAGCCAACACATGGCGATCGTCATCGACGAGTACGGCGGCACCGCGGGCCTGGTCACATCAGAGGAGCTGGCCGAGGAGGTGGTGGGCCGGCTGACCGATGAGTGGGTGCACGAGGGGCCGCTGATGTCGAAGCTGGCCGGCGGCGCCTTCGAAATCGACGCGCAAACCCGCGTGGACGAGGTCAACGAGGCGCTCAATCTCGACCTGCCCACCTCCGCCGACTACGAGACCCTGGCTGGCTTCATCCTGTTCCAGATTCGGCGGATCCCGAAAGCCGGCGAAACCATCCCCTATCAGAATCTGCGCATCACCGTGACGCAGATGATCGGACCGAAGATCGAGCGGGTGCGGGTAGAATCCAGCTAAGCGTGAGGTCCGGGAAACGAAGGTTGATCCGCGCAGACACACGAAACCGCACGAGGAACTCTTCGCGGCCCTGCGTGTGTCTTCGTGGATGATCCTCCACTCCGACTTAACGACGATGACCGTGCCGCCGCGCATACCCCGCCAGTCCGGCCAGTCCACTGCCGAACAGCAGCCAGGTCGCCGGCTCGGGGACTTCGACGGGGGAGGGGATGGGCGGCGGATCCTCCAGGCACTGCCAGGTCTGGCCCAGATCGAACGATTTGTAGAACTGGCCGGTCTCAGCATGCTCGCCAAACAGCACGACCCGACAGACCCCATCGGCGCCGTACAGTTCACTCGCCGCAAAGGGCCGCATCCCGGCCGGCAGAAATTGCCAGGTGGCGCCGCCATCGGTCGAGCGTGCCTGACCCGATTCAGGGAACATCCAGCTAGCCCACAGGGTGTGATCCTGTGGGTAGCGCGGCGAGACGGTTAAGGAGGGCCGGCTGGGGCCATGCTCCGGATGCAGCGCATCGTCGGCATCGACCCAATGTGCGCCGGCGTCAGTGGATTTGTACAACCCCCACAGGTTGGCACAGAACACGGTGTGGTCGTGGATAAAGTCTGGCGAGAAAATGATCTGATAGGTCGCCCCATCGCCGCCCCACCGCAAACCATCCCGGCTGGGCTGCCAGGTGCGGCCCGCATCGGTGGACTTGAAGACCCCACCATCGGCATGATAGGCCACCGGGCTGATCATCAGGGTGGCATCCCCGGCGTAGTTCGGTGACAGCGCCACCGCAGCCACACCGCCCACGAAACGCTGTTCCCAGGTGTGGCCGCCGTCGGCCGAATAGAACAAGCCTTGTTCGCTATACCCTCCGGGCTGTCCACGGCCGTAACCTAGGAACAAAGTTGCCGCATCATACAGAGCCATGACGGGGAAGGTTGCACCTGAAGTCCGAGGGGCAATCAGAGTTCCCCAACTGAGCCCTCCATCGGTTGAACGATCCAATTTACCCGAAAAGCTACCGTAAGCCACATAGAGGGTCTGGTCTTGCACATACTGTGGTGAGAAGTATAACCCGTACGGTGTATCTATCCCGCCCGGATGAACGAGTTCGAGCCAGCTCAATCCGCCATCGATGCTCTTAAAATACATCCATTGACCAACTGAGCTTGTCCTCAAGAACAAGGTATCGTCATCTCTGTAGGTTGGAGAAATGTACAGAAATCCCGGCCAGTTCTCAGAACCACACCGGGGGAAGGCTATATCAGCGATCACCGGGCGGGCAATATCGCTGAAAGTCAGCCAGACCACCACCCCGACCAGGAGTCTCATTCCCCAACCCGGTTTAGCGCTTGGCATGATGGCCTCCTTCACGGACAATCTGGGCCCGGGCACTGACAGGTCGGACAACTTACGTCGCGCCAGGCTGCGCCCACCTCGGTGAGTCGGCGTTGAGTAGGGAAGCTGAGATGATCCAGCAAATTGCTTGCTGTGTAGTCCCACCACGGCGGCACATGATTTGGGTCTTTGCAATGCGTCGAGAACCACGATACGCCGTTAATGTAAGAACAACTGCCCCCCGGCACGCCGCACTGCTTGAACCAGTTCAGCATGGGAGTCTCAAATCTATCGCGGACGCACGTCCAGGTGAGCGGCTGTCCCTGCGCTGAATAATTAAGGGCAGCCAGAGTGCCGATCTCAGTGATCCAGATTGGTTTATTGCGCGTCAGCGCCACATAGAGGTTCTGTGAGGGTGTACTATCCACGCCCTGGAAAAACTTGTAGGCGCTGTCCAACGCCTCCTGCACGCACACAGGTTCCAGATAATAGAACCACTGACACCCGCTGTGATAGGTGCTCGCATTGCTTGGATAAGCGTGCAAGGCGATTCCATCTAACGGCCGCCCCTGGCGATTCAACTCTTGCAGAAACGCGTTCCATAGCCTGACGCCGCCAGGCCAATACAGGCCGGACAACGTGGGGAGCGGCAGGTGCACTGGGCTGAAGGCGAATATTCTGGCGGTAGGATTTGCGGACTTGATTGCATCGGTATCCTCTCAAAAAATGGGGGGGGGTAGAACTGCTCAAGCCGAGTCCGTGACTCGGCAGGCGAGCGGCGGATCACGGATCCGCCTTGAGCGACCCCAGATTACTGAGAGGATACCGACGGAACAAGATGGCAAGTGGGTTATATCACGCACCTGGCGCTTCGTCAATCAGCAATGAAGCCGGCGCAACGTCGTGACATGACGGAGGGAAGGTATCCTCTCAAAAAATGGGGGTAGAGCTGCTCAAGCCGAGTCCGTGACTCGGCGGGCGGGCGGCGGATCACGGATCCGCCTTGAGCTCCCCGGCTTCTTGACAGGATACGAGGGGAGCAAGATCGCACGGGTGCGCGGAACAGTTATGCTGGTTGCCTGCCCTGTGCTATAATCGTCCCCACTCGGTCATTTGAGACATTGCGTATTGCATAGCCCGCCGCACGCGGGGATCACATCGTAATTCGTAATTCGCCATTCGGAGCACCCATGTCTGACATCGTTCGTATCGAACACATCGCCCGCCACGTCGGGCAGACCGTCACCTTGCAGGGCTGGCTTCAGCTCAAGACCGGCAAGGGCAAGCTCCAGTTCTTGCGCGTCCGGGATGGCACAGGCGTCATCCAGGCGGTGGTTTTCCGGGGCAACGTCTCCGATGAGGCGTTCGAGGCCGCCAAGCGCCTGCCGCTGGAGTCGTCGCTGATCATCACCGGCACGGTCAAGGCCGACGAGCGTGCGCCCGGCATCCCCGGCGGTTTTGAGCTGGACGCCAGCGACCTCCAGGTGGTCCAGGAATCAGGCGAATACCCCATCGCACCCAAGGAACACGGCGTCGAGTTCCTGATGGACAACCGGCACCTGTGGCTGCGCTCCAACCGCCAGTGGGCGATCCTGCGCGTCCGGGCGACGATCATCCGGGCGATGCGCGACTGGCTG
>JAPKMS010000069.1 GCA_026645775.1 Anaerolineae bacterium | reverse complement strand
GGCGATCAAGGACGCCGGGTTCACCGTGCTGGTGGACAACATGTGGGGCAACGGCTCTGGCTATCTCTCTCGCTTCATCGCGGGCGGGAAAACACAGGTTGTAGAATATCACGCTGACCGCAACCCAATTTTCCCGGAGATGCGGCGCCCTGAGCCGATCCCGCCGAACGTCGACGCCGGGCTGGCGAAGGCGCGGGCGATCGGTGCGGATGTGGTGTGCATCATGGATGGCGACGCCGACCGCTGCGGCTTGGGGGACGAGAACGGCCGGTTTGTGGACCAATTGCGCGTCTTCGGTATGTTGGCTATGTATTTCCTGGAGATTCGCGGTGAACGCGGCCCTATCGTTAAAACCCTCAGCACCACTTCGATGCTGGATAAGCTGGGCGTCCGCTATGGCGTGCCGGTGATCAACACGGGCGTCGGTTTTAAATACGTTGCGCCGGCCATGATGGAGCATCACGGCCTGATCGGCGGCGAGGAGAGCGGCGGCTATGCCTTCCGCGGCCACGTCCCGGAGCGCGACGGCATCCTGGGCAACCTCTACCTGCTGGACATGATGTGCCGCACCGGCAAGAAGCCGACCGAGCTGCTGACGATGCTGTTCGACCTGGTGGGCGGCCCACACTATTACGACCGCATCGACACCCGGCTGCGAGACAACGCTATGAAAGCCGCGGCCAAGGCCAGGCTCGATACGGCCATGCCCGAAACGATCGCCGGCCTGCGCGTGACGAACAAGGTGACGGTGGATGGTTACCAATTCATTATGGAGGACGGCGGCTGGCTGCTGGTTCGGTTCTCCGGCACTGAGCCGTTGATTCGTGTTTACTGCGAAACGATGCACGGGGACAAGGTGCGGGCGATTTTGCAGGACGGGATGAAGTTGGCGGGGATTGCGTGACCGGGGATTAGGGCCCAGGCTCCCAGTCCCTAGTCCCCAGTCCCCATCAGGAGGCATTCCATCGGCACCGTATACTGCGATACCCATTGCCACCTCGACCTGCCCCATTTTGACGCCGACCGTGACGCGGTGATCGCGCGCGCAGCGGCGGCCGGGGTCACGCGCATCGTCAATCCGGGGATCAACCTGGACTCGTGTCGGCAGGTGCTGGCGCTGGCCGACCGCCATCCGGGGGTTTACGCCGCGATGGGGGTGCATCCGACGGCCTGCGGCGATTTCGACGCGGAGACCCTTGCCGCCTTGCGTGAGCTGGCGCAGCATCCCAAGGTGGTCGCCATCGGCGAGATCGGGCTGGACTATTACTGGGAGAAGGTGGCGTTCGATCAACAAAGGCGCGCCCTGCGCGCTCAACTTGAGCTGGCTGCCGAGTTTGACCTCCCGGTCATCTTGCATGCGCGCAATGCAACGGACGACGATCGGGCCTGTACAACCGATCTGCTGTGGGAAATTGAACAATGGTGGCCCGCGATACGGAATTACCGGGACGACAGTGCTATGCTGCCAACGGAAACCAGGGGCATTTCTGGCGTGTGGCATGCGTTCTCGGGCGATCTGGCTGATGCAGAACGCGCCTATGGGGCCGGGTTGGTATTGGGCCTGGGCGGGCCGATCACGTTTCAGAATGCCCGCCGGTTGCACGTCATGGTCCCGCAGTTGCGGGCGGACCGGTTGATGCTAGAGACGGACGCACCCTATCTGGCGCCGCACCCGTATCGGGGGCAGCGCAATGAGCCCGCGTACGTCCCGCTGATTGCCCAGCAGTTGGCAGGTCTGTTCGGCACGACGCCCGAGATCGTGGCCGCACAGACCACCGCGACGGCAGATGCATGTTTTCGGCTAAGTAGAACGTAGAAAAGATGATTAAAGAAGTAATTTTGCTTGACCTGGTACGAGACGACCTGCACAGGGTCGAGGATAAAATGCGCTCCATCGGAGCCGGCGCGTACGCGCCCCTGGCCGAGGCGTTCCTGGCATTATTGGGCAGCGGCGGCAAACGTTTGCGGCCGGCTCTGGCCCTGGCCGCATATGGGTTCTACGCTGAACCTGCGTCCGAGAAGGCGGTGGCAGTGGCAGCCGCGGTGGAGACGCTGCACAACGCCACCCTGGTCCACGATGACCTGATCGACAACGCACTGGTGCGCCGCGGGATGAGCACCCTGAACGCGGTCTGGAACAAGGGCGCCACCGTGTTGGCCGGCGACTATCTGTTTGCGCGTGCGGCCGGGTTCGCCGCGGAAACCGAAAACGTGCGCGTCGTCCAGCTTTTTGCCGATACCCTGCGGATCATCTGCGAGGGCGAGTTGCGTCAGTTGTTCTCCGCGCGGCAGTGGCGCCAGGCCAAGGAAGACTATTACCCGCGCATCTTTGCCAAAACCGCTTCGCTGTTTGCGGCGGCCACGCGCTCGGGCGCGATTTTGGGCGGCGCAACGCCCGAACAGGAACAGGCGCTCTACGATTACGGCCATTACCTCGGCATGGCGTTCCAGATCGTGGATGACATCCTGGATTATTCCGGGCAAGAGGCGACCCTGGGCAAGCCGGTGGGCGGAGATTTGCGCCAGGGCATCGTGACATTGCCGTTCTTCTACTATCTGCAAAGCCACGCTGCCCCCGAAGGGGTGATTGCCCGGCTGCAACAAGCCGGCAACGGCAGGGACGATCAGGTCGCCGACGTGATCGCGGCCGTGCGCACCTCCGGCGCCATCCAGCAGGCCTTTGCCGAAGCTCAGGGGTTCGGCGAGCAAGCCAAGGCCGCCCTCGAGCAACTGCCGGATGGGCTTTTGCGGCAGGCCCTGGCCGAGTTGGTGGACTTCACCTTGCAACGCCGCGTCTAGATCAGGGGCCGTATGACCGACGAACCCGCGCCCGATTTGTCCATCGTCATCGTCAGTTGGAACGTGCGCGAGTTGCTGGCCGCGTGCCTGCGATCAGTCGTCAGGGGTCAGGAGTCAGGAGTCAGGAGTCAGGAGTCTGAGAGTGAGTCCCGAAAGAACCTGATCCCTGATCCCTGTTCCCTGACCTCTGAAATCATCGTCGTCGACAACGCCTCCTCCGATGGCAGCGCGGCGGTGGTGGCAGCCGAATTTCCCGCGGTGCGGCTGATCGCCAACCGCGAGAACCGGGGCTTCACCGGCGGCAACAACCAGGGCCTCGCCGTGGCGCGGGGGCGTTACGTCTTTTTCCTCAACCCCGACACGGTGGTGGTTGACGCCGCTTTGGGGACCCTGCTCGCCTACATGGAGGAGCATCCCGAGGTCGGCGCGTGCGGTCCCCAGTTACGCTACGGTGACGGCAGCCTCCAGCCCTCCCGCCGGCGTTTCCCCACTTTCATGACTGCCATTTTTGAGAGCACCCCCCTGGCCTGGCATTGGCCGGCGGCGCTGAACCCGTGGGCGCGACGCTATCGCATGGAGGACCGGCCGCAGGGTGCGCAGCTTGCGGGCGCGGAGGCGGAGCCGGTCGATTGGCTGGTGGGGGCGGCGCTGCTGGTGCGGCGAGAAGTTCTGGCGCAGGTCGGCGGCTTCGACGAGGGCTACTTCATGTACTCCGAAGAGCTGGATTGGTGCCGCCGGGCCAAGGATGCCGGCTGGCAGATCGTCTACGTGCCGGCCGCGCAGGTCATCCACTACGAGGGCAAATCGAGCGAGCAGGTCGTCGCTGCCCGACACATTCGGTTCCAGACCAGCAAGGTGCGCTATTTCCGCAAATTTCACGGAGCGTTCCGGGCTGAGGCGCTGCGCGTTTTTATCCTGGCGTCCTTTGCGGTAGAATGGGCGCTCGAAGCTATCAAATGGCTGTTGGGCTCGAACCGCTCGCTGCGGGGCGAGCGAATGGCGGCTTATGGCGAGTTGTTGGCGTCGGGGCTGAATTCTGGAGATAGGAAGACAGGTAGACAAGTAGATAAGTGACAAGGAGACAAGTTCTCATCTCCCGCGTTTCCTTGTTTCCCTGTTTCCCCGTTTCCCAATCTATCGGGAGTGCATCATGCGCATCCTCTTCATCACCGGCGAATATCCGGCCATGCAAGGCGGTGTGGGCGATTATACGCGGCGCTTGAGCCAGGCGTTGGGCGGGCTGGGCGCGGATGTCCACGTGTTGACGCACGCGGACGCGGGGGGTGACCATCTGCGGGTCTCCAGCGCCGCCTACGAGCCCACGGTCTACCCGATCATGGCGCGCACGGGCTGGAATTTGTGGGGCGCTGCGCGGGGCCTGATCCGTGAGCTGCGGCCCGATGTGGTGCAGATTCAATACCAGTCGGCCGCGTACGGGCTGCACCCGGCTGTCAACTACCTCCCCTGGCGGTTGCGCACTGCCGCCCATCGGCCGCGCATCGTGACGACCTTCCATGATCTGCGCTTTCCCTATCTTTTCCCCAAGGCCGGCCTGCTGCGTTGGCAAGCCGTGTTGGCGGTGGCGCGCGGCAGCGATGCGTGTGTGGTGACCAACCCGACCGATTGGCTGGGCCTGGCCGAGGCAGGCCTGCGCGCCAAACTCCGGCCGATCCCCATCGGCTCCAACATCCAGTGCGAGCCGCCGGCCGGCTACGATCGGTTCCGTCAACGGGCCAAGTGGGGCGCGGGGCCGGAAACCTGGCTGCTGGCCTATTTTGGCTTCCTCAACGCCAGCAAGGGCGGCGAGACGTTGGTGCGCTGCCTGGCCGAGTTGGTGCGCGCCGGCCGTCCGGCCCGCCTGTTGATGGTGGGCGGCAAAGTGGGGTCCAGCGACCCCACCAATCTGGCCTATCTGGCCAGGGTGGAGGCGCTCATTGATGAGTTGGGCGTTGCCGATCAGGTGCAGTGGACGGGGTTCACCGACCCGGATGAGGTGTCCGCCAATCTGCTGGCAACCGATATCGCCGTGTTGCCGTATCGCGAGGGCGCCTCGCTCCGCCACGGGAGCCTGATGGCCGCCTTAGCGCACGGCCTGCCCATCGTCAGCACTGCATTGGCTGCTCAGCCGAACGATGCGGAAGGGCTGTTCCCGCTGCTGCGCGCCGACGAGAGCGCCCTTCTGGTGGCGCCCGATGATCCCATCCGTATGGCGGGCGCTGTGACCCAGGTGATGACCGATCCGGCGTTGCGGGCGCAATTGGCCGGCGCTGCAACGACCCTGGCGCGGCAGTTCGAGTGGAACACCCTTGCAGAACGGCATCTGGAGGCCTATCGTGGGCTGGGAGTCGCGTAGCACCGGTTCCCAGCGTCCGCGACGATCGCCTCCTCCGGCCATGCTCCTGATTCTGGCCGTTTTTGTCGTGCTGGGCGTGATCTATAGCCTCGTCACGCCCGTCTTCGAAGCCCCCGATGAGATCCAGCATTTCTTTTACGCGGCGCACCTGGCCGACGGCAATGGCCTGCCGCGCCAAGATCCCGCGCATCCGGCGCTGTGGGCGCAGGAAGGCAGCCAACCCCCGCTTTATTACGCCCTGGCCGCCCTGCTGATCGCTCCCGTTGACACCGCGGATGCCGAGGCGCTGGTGTGGGAAAACCCGCACGCGGCGTTGGGCGATCCCCTGCGCCTGTCGAACAAAAACCATATCGTTCACACCGACCGCGAGGCCTGGCCCTACCGGAACACCGCGCTGGCGGTGCATTGGGTGCGCTGGTTCTCGGTGCTGCTGGGTGCGGCGACCGTTCTGTTTGTCTATCTCTTGGGCCGTGCACTGGTGCCGGGTGCACCCCGGCTGGCCCTGGCCGCGGCCGCGCTCACGGCGTTCACGCCGCAATTTGTCTTTATCAGCAGCTCGGTCTCCAACGACAGCCTGATCATCTTGTTGAGCACGGTCACGGCCTGGTGGGTGATCCGCCTGGCGCGGTCGCCTTCATCTGTTGTGCGGCGGTCGCTGGCCCATACCGCGGAGCTGCGCCCGCGGCTGACCGGGTCTTCGGCTCAAAATCAGGCAGGGCTCATCGACTACGCCCTCCTCGGGCTGGTGCTGGGTGCGGCGGCGCTGACGAAATTGAGCGGCATCGCACTGTGGGCGCTGGCCGGCGGCGTGCTCGGTGTGATTGGGCTGCGTCGTGGCACGCTGCGGCGCACCCTCGGCGGCCTGACGGTGACCTTCGTCCTCGCGCTCGCGGTGGCGGGCTGGTGGTATCTGCGCAACTGGCGGCTGTACGGCGATCTGACCGGCCTCAGCGCCATGCTGGCAATCGTCGGCGGCTGGTCGCACCCGTTGAGCTGGCGCGATCTGCTCGGACAGTTCCAGGGGCTGCGGATTTCCTATTGGGCGCTCTTCGGGTGGTTCAATATCCCGCTGCCGGATTGGGTTTACCGGGTGTTGGATGGCATGACGCTGCTGGCGCTGCTGGGCCTGCCGCTGGTGTGGCGCCGCGGTGAACGCGAGGTGGCCCCTGATGACCGCGCCTGGCTGCTCGTGCCGCTCGCCTGGATCGGCGTCCTGCTGGCGAGCCTGGTGCGTTGGACCTTGCTTACCCCCGGCATGCAGGGCCGCCTGCTCTATCCGGCGGCCTGGGCCATCAACCTGCTGCTGGTGTTGGGCTGGAGCCGCTGGGCTGAACTGCTGCGGACGGCGCGTTGGCCGCGCGTGGATGTGCGCGTGGGCTGGCTGGCCGCGCCGGTCTGCCTTGTGGCGTTGTTGACCGTGATCGCGCCCGCGGCCGTGATCGCGCCCGCTTACCGCAAGCCGGCGGTGATCGCGGCCGGCGACGTGCCCGCTGCCGCCGCCGTGTCCCCGGTGGCTTTCGGCGAATCGGCGCGATTGGTCGGCGCCAGCCTCAGCCCCGAGACGGCGCGGCCCGGCGAGACGGTTTGGGTGACGCTGTACTGGGAAGTGCTGGACCATTTCGACCGGGATTACACGGTTTTTGTGCACCTGCTGGATCCCGCGGGCGGCGCGGTGGCTCAAGACAATAGCTGGCCCGGCCTTGGCGCGTATCCGACGCGGCTGTGGCAGCCCGACACGGTCGTCGTCGACCGTCACCCGCTGCCCATCCCCGGCGGTACGGCCGCGCCCGCGATGCTGCAGATCGATGTCGGCTTTTTCCTGCCGCAGACTGGCGAGCACCTGCCCGGCCCCGCGACGACGGGCCGGGCAGGGCAGCTCCGGCTGCTGCCGAGTCAGGTGCTGCGCCCGGCTCCGGCAACCGCGCTGGACGTGCGGCTGGGCGACGATGAGATCCGTCTGGCGGGCTACGATCTTGTCCTGCCCCACGGGCCTGTCCCCAGCCGTTCGATCGAAGTGACGCTGTACTGGATCGCCGACCGCCGTCCGCCCCAGGACTACACCGTTTTTCTGCATTTGCGCCGGCCCGACGGCTCCAATCTGACCCAGCGTGACGGCCAGCCGTTGGGCGGCGCCTGGCCTACCTCGGCCTGGGAACCGGGCCAACCGGTGCTGGATCGCTACACGCTGATGATCCCCGCCGGAACACCGCCAGGCCGTTACACGTTATGGGCAGGGATGTATCGCCTGGCAGACCTCACGCGGCTGCGTCTGTCGGGCACGGGGTTTCAAGCACAAGATGATGCGCTCTTCTTGGGTGAAGTGGTGATCGCAAATGACTGATACTCGCGCACGGCGGCTGGCCTTGCTCGGCCTGGTGGTGCTGGCAGCGTTCGCCCTGCGCCTCTATCGGCTGGACCTCCAGGACATCTGGTGGGATGAGGCGCGCAATATCGACGTCGCGAGCCGGCCGCTCGCCCAGATCGCGGTCGCGCCCGAGCTGGATATCCATCCGCCAGTGTACTTCTATCTGCTGCACGTCTGGGGTCGGCTGGCAGGCGCCGGCGCGTTTGCCATGCGCTTCTTTTCGACCTGGTTCGGCGTGCTCCTGGCGCCGTTGATGTACGCCCTGGGCCGGCGGATCGGCGGACGGTGGACCGGCCTTGGCGCAGCGCTGGCCGCGGCGGCTCTGCCGTTCCTGCTGGGCGAGGCGCAGGAGACGCGCATGTACACGGCGACGCTGGCGTGGCTGGCGTGCGCGGGACTGGCGGTCTTGCGGGCAGGGGACAGGGGGCAGACGTCAAAGATCAGCGGGCAGTGGTTGCTTTTCGCTTTGTTCTCGGCTCTGGCGCTGTTGACCCACTACGCGTCGGTTTTTGCCCTGGTTGCCCTTTGGATCTGGGCACTGGGTTGGGCGTTATTTGGCCCGCCCCACCCCGTCGGACAGGTTGCCAACCCGTCCGACAAACAGCGCTGGCCGCGGCTGCGCGCCGTTTTGCTGTCAGGCGCCTTGACCGCGCTGCTGTGCCTGCCGGGCCTGCCGGTGGCGCTGCGCCAGATCCCCGGCTACCGCAACCCGAACCTGGTCGTGCCGTCGCTGGGCCAGTTTTTGGGCGAGTTGGCGCATGTCTACGGCCTGGGCGAACACCTGGACGCGATCCCCGCGCGGCCGTGGGCCTGGGCGTTGGCCGGTTGGTTGGTGATCGGTTGGTTGCTGGCGGTGGTGAATCCGCGCCGTCGCGAATCCGCGAATCAACGGCAGCGCCATTCACTGTTCGCCATCGCTTGGGCCCTCGTCCCGCTTGCCATCTACTACCTGGTGATCGCAGACCGGGGGACGTTCGCCACGCGCTATATCAGTGTGGCGCTGCCAGGCTGGCTGCTGCTGGCGGGAATGGCGCTGCGCGGCTGGGGCCAGACGTATCGCGGCCTGGGTGTGACCGCGGCGTTGGCGCTGGTGTTGATCCTGGCGCCAGGGCTGCGCGGCGACCTGACCGACAGCCGCTTCTTCCGCGAGGACACGCGCGGTGTCGTGACCTGGCTCCAGGCGAACACCGATCCTGCCCGTGATCTGATCCTAGTTGACCAACGCTACCCGTTCGGCTCCTACTATGCACGCTGGAACAACGCGGCCGATGGCGCACCGCCCGCAGAACCGGCGACCGAGACGCCCGCACAATATCTGTTTGTGGACATCAACACGGTGGCCGACCGGCTGAACACGCTGACCCGGGGCCGCGAGCGTGTCTTTTGGGTGCGGTGGTTCGAGTCGGACACGGACCCGCGCGGCGCAACGCAGTTCTTGCTGGAGAAGTTCGGCACGCGGCTGGGGGAGCGCCTTTTCCGGGGTTACACTGTCGAGAGTTACGCGGTCGCACCCGACGCGCAGTTTGAGCTCGCGCCTGCGTTGAGCGCTGCGGATGTCGAGTTCGGCGGCCAGGTGCGGCTGATTGCATCCGCGTTCGGCGGGCGCGGGCCCGGCCCCACCAGCAGTGCGGCAGAGACGCGCCGGCCCACCGCGCCGGCCGATCAGCCGGTGTGGGTTGTCGCGCGCTGGGCCGCACTGCCGGCCGCGAGCGCGCCGGAGACGGCACGGCCGCGGGGGGTGAAGGCCTCGGTCGTGCTGGAGGATGCCACCGGCCGCATCGTAGGCCGTGACGACCGGCCGATCCTCAACGACCGTCACCTGGCGCCCAGCCAGTGGTCCGCCGACGATACGCCGCTGGGCGTCTATGCCGTGCATGCCGATCCGGGCACGCCGCCGGGCCAATATACGCTCAAGTTGGCGGTGTACGATCCCGATACGTTGGCTCAACTGCCGGCGGCCGGGTCTACGTTCACCACGCTGGGCCAGGTGACGCTGACGCGGGCGGCCGTTGCTCCGGCGGTCGAACAACTGCCGTTGGATGCGGCGCTGGCGTTTGAGTGGCAGGGGACGCGGTTGTTGGGGCGCGGCGCGCTGCCCGCGCAGCTCAGTCCCGGCGACCGGCTGGCTTTCGATCTGTACTGGCAGAGCGAGCGCGAGGGTCTCGGGGAGTTGGCGGTTCGGCTGACGCTGGCGCCCGGAGAATCTGCCGCTGCCGGCGGCGCGCAGTTCACGCTGGATGCCCCGCTCGTGGCCGGCTATTCGACCTCACAATGGGCCGCGGGCGAAGTGTTGCGCGGCAGCCAGCGTTGGCAGACCGATCCGAACCTGCCCAACGGCATCTACCGGCTGTCGCTGCAATGGGTTGGGTCCGATGCCAGCGTTTCGCCACCCGTCGTGCTGGGGCAGATCGTCGTGTCGGGCCGTCCGCACGTCTTCGAGCCGCCCGCACAGATGGATGGACGATCCGGCGCCCGCATCGGCGATCTCGCCGTGCTGCTGGGCTATCGTCTGGAAAAACCGGATCCCCGGAACACCGGCTCAACCTCAGCCTTAACCTTGACCTTATTCTGGCAGGCCGAAGGCGCCAGCACGCTGCCGTACACGGTGTCGGCGCAGTTGCTGGATGCGAACGGCGTCCTGCGCGCACAGCGCGATCAACAACCGGGCGCCGGCGCGTTCCCGACGACGGGCTGGGTGACGGGCGAGGTGTTGGCCGATGTTTACCGGATTGAACTGCCCGCAGACCTGGCGGCTGCGAACTATGCGCTGGTCGTCAAGGTCTACGACCCGGCCACCGGCGACACGCTGCCCGTGATCCTGGGGCCGGAGGCCGGTGCGTCGGCCGGCGACATCCTGCGTCTGGTAGATGCCTACCCGCTGCCCTGACGAACAGAATGCAGATCAACACAGAAAGCAAGGGTATGAAGAATGATCGCCGGGTTGCCCCGGCATGGGTTGCGCTGTTTGCCCTGCTGATGGCCGTTTACCTGGCCAGCGGCAGCGGGCGGTTTCGCATCGTGGACGAGGTGTCGATCTTTGGGGTGACGGAGAGCGTCGCCAAGCGCGCCAGCCTCGACACGAACGCCATCGCCTGGACGCAGTGGGTGAACTCGCCCGGCGAGGTGTTGGGCGCGTTTGGGCCGCAGGGCGATGTTTTCTCCAAAAAGGGGCCGGCGCCCGCCTTGCTCGCGGCGCCGTTCTACCTGATCGGTTGGCTGTCGGGACTGCTGCCGGTGGCCGCGCTGCGCCTGAGCATGTTGCAGACGGCGTTCTGGTTCAACGCGGCCGTGACCGCGCTGACCGCCGTGGTGTTGGCCCGGCTGGCGTTGGTGCTGGGCTATCGGCTGCGCGCCGCGCTGGCGGCCGGGCTGCTCTTCGGACTGGGCACCCTGGCCTGGCCCTATGCCACACATTTCTTCGGAGAGCCGCTGTCGACGTTGGCGCTTCTCGGCTGCATCGACGCGCTGGTGCGGCTGCGCCAAACCGGCCTGGCGCGCTTTGCCGCGTGGGCCGGCATCGCGGCCGGGATCATGATCGCAACTTCCGCCGCGCAGGCGGTGCTGCTGGCCCCGTTTGGGGTTTACCTGCTATGGGCCAGTGCAAGTCAGCGAATCGGTGAATCCGAGAGGGAGGCTGCGCGCTCAGCGAATCAACGAGACGCCACGCGTCGGTTCGCCGTTCGGCATTCGGCATTCGTAATTCGCGTATTCGCCACGCTGCTTGCCTTCATTGTACCCCTCTTGGTGGCGGCGGGGCTGCTGGCGCTGTACAACCAGGTCCGGTTCGGCGCGCCGTTCAGCACCGGGTATCACTTTGATACAGGCGAGGGTTTCACCGCAAACTGGCTGCAAGGGCTATGGGGGCTGGTGTTCAGCCCTTACCGGGGCCTTTTCTGGTACACGCCGCTTGCGCTAGCCAGTGTCTTGGCGTGGCCCGCGTTCATCCGCCGGCACCGGGCAGAGGGGTGGCTGCTGCTGGCGGTCACCGTCGTGATGATCGGTCTGTTCGGCAAGTGGTGGATGTGGTGGGGTGGGTTCGCTTGGGGGCCGCGCTTCCTGGTGCCGTTGTCGCCCTTGTTTGTGGTGGTGCTGCTGCCGTGGCTGGCCGGTGGGTTGCGACGACGGTGGGCCCGCATCGTGCTGGCCGCGCTGGCGGCCGTCTCCGTGGCGGTGCAAGTGCTGGCGGTCAGCGCCAACTACGTTAACTATGAGATCGCGTTGCGGGCGCTTTATCCCACCGATTGGGTCGATCCGCTGAAATACGGCCCGCCCGCGCTCTTCAACCCGGCGCACAGCCCGGTGCTGGGTCAGGTGCGCCTGTTGTGGGAGAACGCGGCCGCCAACCTCGACCTGGGCTGGATTCAGGCCGGGCGGATCGTCTGGCAAGTGCCGGCCGCCGCGCTGCTCACTGCGCTGTTGGCCGGGGGCGCTGGCTGGCTGATCCGGCGTCGGCGCGTGGGCTGGGCGCGTGCGGCGGCCGCCCTGACGCTGGCCGCGTGCGCGCTGACCGCGGTGCTTTCAGCGCGGGTCTACGCGGCGCGGGCTGAGTACGGGGCGGAGGGCGGCTATGCGGCCGCACTTGCCGAGGTCAACGGCCGCTCGGATCCCAAGGATGGCCTCGTCACCGTGGCGCCCTACGATTACCAGGTGCCGATGGCGACTTACCGCGGCCATTTGCCGATCTATGGCTATGCAACCGAGCCGACACCGCTGCACGCGGAAACCGAGGCAGTGCTGCGCCGTGCGCTTGTGGCGCACCCCCGGCTGTGGCTGGTGACGGTGGGCCAGCCGCCTGCGGACCCGGCGAACGGCGTGGAAGCCTGGCTGGCGCGCCAGGCGTTCGTGGCCGAAGATCGCTGGCTGGCCGACGCCCGGCTGGTCACGTTTGTGACCGCCCGCCGCTTGGATCCGGTAGCCGTCCGCGCGCGGTTGGGCGAGCAGGTGCGGTTGCAGGGGGCCCGCGTCAGCGGGGATACGGCGCGGCCTGGTGGCACGCTGGCGGTCGAGCTGCTCTGGCGAGTCGATGCGCCCGCGGGCGATCTGCGTGGGTTTGTGCAACTGCTGGGGCCCGATGGCCGGCTGGCCGCCGCCCAGGACGGCATCCCCGGCGCCGGTTACGCGCCTTCTGCGGGGTGGGCGGTCGGAGCGACCATCAGCGACCGCCGCGGCCTGCTGATGCCTGCCGATTTGGCCGCGGGCGAATATCACCTGATCGCGGGCCTGTACAACGCGGCCTCGGGCCAACGGCTTGCCGTGACGGATGCGGCGGGCGGCGCGGCGGGGGATTTCATCCCGCTGCTCACAGTGAGGGTGGAGTAGGTCTTGGGATCCCGATCGGACAATATGGTATAATCCGGCCATGCATTATCTCGAATCGCTTCTGTTCAGCCCGCGCCGCGGCACGATCCTGGCTGCGCGCGCCGGCCTGTTTTTGATCGGTGCGCTGGTTGCCGCGTTGTTGGTGGCCGCGCTGGGACCGATCTACGCGCTGGTCGCGGTCGTCGCCGTGATCGGTGGGCTTTTGATGGTGCGCGATCTGCGCTGGGGCTTGCTCGCGCTGTTTGCGGTGATCGGCTTGCTGCCCTTTGCCGCGCTGCCGTTCAAAATCGGCTTCACGCCCACCTTTCTGGATGTGGCACTGCTGGCTGTGTATTTCGTGTGGGTGATGCGCGTGGCGACGCGCCGCGATCGCGAGCTGATCGGCACGCCGCTGGGCCCGGCCGTGCTCTTCTTTGTGCTGATAGCCTTCTTTGCCTTTGCCAATGGTTTGCGCTTCAGCCGGCCAACCTCCACCACCCTCCGCAACTTTGCAGAGTTGATCCTGGCGATCGGTATGTTTTTTGTGTTGGTCAACACGATGCGCCGCCGGGCCGATCTGAACTTCGTGGTGCGGCTGGTGCTATTGGCGGGTGCGGCTGCCGCGGCGATCGCGATCATCTTCTATGTGATCCCATCGACCTGGACGATCCGCATCCTGGACGCGCTGGCGCGCTTCAACTATCCGGGCGGCGCGGGCGCGCTACGTTACATCGAGGACGACGCCGCGAATCCGATGCGCGCCATCGGCACGATGGTCGATCCCAACGTGCTTGGCGGCTTCCTGATCCTGGTGGCCGGGTTGACGCTCCCTCAGGTTGTCAGCTCGCAGCCGCTCTTCCGCCGCCGGTGGGTGGTGCTTTTCCTGGGCGTGGAGCTTCTGGCGCTGTACCTCACCTACAGCCGCGGCTCGTTGGTGGGTCTGGCTGCCGGCCTGGGCCTGATCGGCCTGCTGCGCTACCGTAAGTTGTTACTGGCTGGTGTAGTCGGCGTCGCGTTGCTGTTGCTGCTGCCGCCGGCCCAGGCCTACGTTGCCCATTTCATCGAAGGCATCCAGCTTCAGGATCGGGCGACGCTGATGCGGCTGGGCGAATATAAGGATGCGCTGGCGTTGATCAGCCGCTATCCCTGGTTCGGTGTGGGTTTTGCGGGCTCCCCCGATGCGGATTTGTACGTGGGCGTCTCAAACCTGTATCTGTTGATGGCAGAAACGATGGGCGTGCTGGGTGTGACGACCTTCCTGGTGGTGGTCGCAGGGTTCTTTGGCAGTCTATGGCGTGCCTGGCGCCGCACCATCGATCCGCAGTTGGAGGCGCTGTTGTTGGGCCTGGGCGCGGCCGTGTTTGGTGCGATGATCGGCGGGTTCCTGGATCATTATCTGTTCAACCTGGTTTACCCGCACATGTCGGTGCTGTTCTGGTCGTATCTGGCCCTGGGCATGAGCGCCACGCGTCTGACTTTCGCGCCGGGCGAGTAGTTTCTGTGCGAGTTCAAACAGTTGTGCTGCGCACTTCTTTGTGGTATAGTCTCTTACGCTCGAACCAGCTAAATCCCCGTCACGCCAAGCCTGATTTCCCAGGAGGTTTCCCGATGGACTTCTCAACCGTTGAAACAAAACGCTGCACGTTGGTGCGGGTAAGCGGACGAATTGACGGCAGTGTCGCTCCCGATTTTGGCACGAGCCTGCGCGAAGTGACCGATTCCGGGCGCTACAAGCTCGTCATCAACCTGAAAGATGTCAACTACACATCCAGCGCGGCGTTGCGCGAGCTGATCAGCGCATGGAAAACGTGTCGGCGCTGGAATCGCGGCGATGTTCGGCTGGCTGAGGTCAATCCCAACATCAAGAAGGTGTTGGATCTGACCGGCCTGAGCACGCAGTTTATGATGTTCGACACTGAGGCGGAAGCCGTCGGCAGCTATTGAGCCAGGGCGTGGGTGTGTGAAATCGGAAGCTGGAGGCTGGCGTCCACAAGCCTGGCCTTCAGCTTTTCCTTTGTGCGGGCAGACTGTACGGATTCGACCGGGGAACGTATGGGCTCATTCCAGAGCGAATTGTCGCTGATCGGCACCTTTGCCGACATGCCGGAGATCCTCGCATTTGTGACGCAGGCTTGCGAGCAGGCCCGGCTCAATCCGGCGTTGTATTTCGATCTCCAACTGGCCGTCGAAGAGGCGTGCGCCAATGTGATCGAGCATGCTTATGGGGGCAGGGGCGGCGATCTTCGGATCCGTTTCGAGACGCAGGCGCGCGACATCATCATCACACTGCAAGATCACGGGCGGGCCTTCGATCCTGACCGTGTGGCTGCCCCGAACCTGAATCGGCCGCTGGCCAAACGTCCGATCGGGGGCCTCGGGCTGCACTTGATGTATCAGTTGATGGATGAGATCCGGTTTGCTTTTTCGGATTCAGGCAACACCCTGGTGATGGTTAAGCGCAGCGCGGTGCTGGAAGACCACGCCGAGAGCCCACCGGCCGAGGTCGTCCATGGCTGATGACAGGCGCCCAGGCTCCTCCGTCGCCCCCCCCAAGCGCGCCGTCCGCAAACTAACAGAGCTGGGGACATTGGCCGAGTTGGGCCGCGCGATCCTGCGGGCACAGCTTAACCAGGATGAGCTGTGCGAGCTGATCTATGCCCTCGCCGGGCGGATCGTGCCGACGGACAGCTTCCAGCTTGGCCTGTTCGAGGGCGATAACTATATCATCAAGGTGTGGATCCGCGATGGGCAGCGTCAGCCCTCAGCCACCTTCCGTGTCCCCGAAGGTTACGGCATCGTCGGCTGGCTGCGCAGCTCCCATCAGCCGCTCCTGGTGCACGATTTTGAGGCCGAGACGGAGCGTCTGCCGGCCCGGCCCATTTACCTCAGTGAGGACCCGCCCCGCTCGGCCGTTTTTCTCCCCATGTTGGTCGGCGACACGGTCATCGGCGCGATTTCCATCCAGAGCCCCCACCCCGATGCCTTCACCGAGGACCATCTGCGCCTGTTAGCCATCCTGGCCAACCAATCGGCATCCGCGCTCAACAATGCCAGTCTGTACGCGCACAGCCAGCGCCGGCTGAATGATTTGCTGGCAGTGGCCGAGGTGGGGCGGAAGATCGCCAGCCTGCTCGATCTGGACGCGCTGTTGGGGCAGGTGGTCGATCTGATCCAATCGCGCTTCGGTTATTATCACGTCCAGGTGTTTCTGGTGGAACACGGCAGCGACCGTGCGATGTTCAAGGCCAGCAGCGGGCACCAACTCAACGAGAAGTGGCGGCGCGAGGGGCGCTCCATGAGCATCGGTCGCGAGGGGATCATCGGCTGGGTCGCGCAGCACGGCGAGCTGTTGCTGGCACCTGATGTCGCGGCCGAGCCGCGTTATATCCCCGATGACCCGCGGCTCCTGCCTGACACCCGGTCGGAGCTGGCCGTACCCCTGCTCTCCGATGATCAAGTGGTGGGCGTCCTCGACGTGCAGGGCACCCAGCCGGATGCCTTCGGAGAGGAAGATGTCTTCGTGCTGCGCACCCTGGCCGATCAAGTGGCCGTGGCTGTCAGCTCGGCGCGGGCGTATGAGGCGCAGCGCGAAGAGGCGTGGATCACCACGGTCATGCTCCAGGTGGCCGAAGTGACCGGCCGGGCCGCGACTGTGGAAGAGGTTTTGGAGGCGGCCGTGCGGGTGACGGCCATGCTGGCCGGCGTGGAAGCGACGGCGATCTGGCTTTGGGATGAGGAGTACGCGGTATTTCAATATGCGGCGTCTTTCGGCCTGCTTCTGGATAAGACGGTCGATCCGGCATCGGCCTTGCGGCTGCGCCCCAGCGATTGGCCTCTGTTGGACGATTTACGCGCCAGCAAGGCGCCCGCGCTGGCCACGGACCTGCCGCCCTGGCTGGCGGCGGCCTGTCACGGCGACGCGGTGGCTTTGTTGCCGATGCTGAACAAGGGCGAGGTCTTCGGGGTGATGGGCGCCAGCTTCAGCCAGGAGCGTTTGAGCGGCGTCGAAGACCGGCGGCTGGCGATGTTGAGCGGCATCGCACACCAGGTGGCCGCATCGGTGGATAACAGCCGGCTGACGGCCGCGCGCGAGGAAGAGGCCTGGATATCGACCGTGCTGCTCCAAGTCGCTGAGGCGATCCGCCGCTTGCAGCCGGTTGACACGACCCTGGATCAGGTCGCCCGGCTCGCGCCGGCGCTGACGGGCGTCGATCGCTGCGCCGCGCTCCTGTTGGGTGCGGACGGCACGTATCAGGTGCGAACCGTGCATGCGCTGCGGCCCGGCCTGGCCGACGCGTACCAGGGCGCGGTCCTGCAGCCCGGCGATCTGCCGTTGCTGGATGACGCCTGCCGGTTGGGGCAGCCGTTGGTCGTCAACGACACGCTGGATAACCCGCATGTGCCGGCAGCCTGGCTGGAGCGGTTCGGCAGCCGCACGATTTTGGTGGTGCCGCTGCTGGTGGCCGACGAGGCCATCGGCGCGCTGCTGGCCGACGATGTGGACGCCACGCATCTGTTCAGCCCGCGCCGCGTGCGCATTCTCAGCGGCATCGCCAACCAGGCCGCAATCGCCATCGAGAATGCCCGGCTGCAGGCCCAGGAGGCCGAGCGCGCCCGCATGGGCCGCGAGCTGGAGCTGGCCCACGACATTCAGCGCAGCCTGTTGCCCATGGAGGCGCCCTCCCTGCCGGGCTACGAGGTCGCCTATCGCTGGCGGTCGGCGCGCGAGGTGGGCGGCGATTTCTTCGATTTTGTCCAGCTTGGGCCGACCCGGCTGGGGCTGGTGGTGGCCGACGTCTCGGACAAGGGCGTTCCGGCCGCGCTCTACATGATGTTTGCGCGGACGCTGCTGCGCGCGGCTGCGTTCAGCGGCCGGGGGCCGGCCATGGCGCTGACTCGCACCAACGACCTGATCCTGGCCGACAGCACCTCCGATATGTTTGTCACCGCCTACTACAGCGTGCTTGACATGCATGCCCACACGCTGACTTATGCCAGCGCCGGCCATAACCTGGCGCTGTATGCGCCATCCAGCGGCTGTGCGGTGGCGCCGATGCTGACGGGCGGCGTTGCATTGGGGATTGTGGACAAACCCAATATCGAGCAGAAGGTGCTGGCCCTGGCGCCAGGCGATGTCGTCCTGTTTTACACCGATGGCGCGCTGGATACGCTCAACCCGGCCGGTGAGGAGTTCGGCGAGGAGCGCCTGGCCGCGTTGTTGTGCGAGCGCCGGGATGACTCCGCCGAGGCCATCGCCGAGGCCATCGACGCGGCGGTGCGTGCCTTTGCCGGCACCGCGGCGCAATACGACGACTTCACGCTGATCTTGTTGAAGCGTGCTGTCTGAGGCTGGTTCCCGCGGCTTCGACAATCCTGATCAAGAGCGACACAGATGAAGTTGATTGTTCAGATTCCCTGCTTGAATGAGGCAGAGACGCTGCCTGCCACGGTCCGTGATATCCCGCGCACGATTGTCGGGATCGATTCGGTCGAGTTGTTGATCATCGATGACGGCAGCCGGGATCGCACGGTGGAAGTGGCCCGGGCGTTGGGCGTGGAACACATCGTCCGTTTTCGGCGCAACCGCGGGTTGGCGGCGGCGTTCGCGGCCGGGCTGGATGCCTGTCTGCGCCTGGGTGCAGACATCATCGTGAACACCGATGGCGACAACCAATACGCGGGCGCCGACATCCCCAAGCTGGTCGCGCCGATCCTGGCCGGGCAGACCGACATGGTGATCGGTGACCGGCAGACGGATACCATCGTCCACTTCTCCCCGCTCAAAAAGCGGCTGCAGAAGCTCGGCAGTTGGGTCGTGCGCCAGGCCTCCGGCACCGACATCCCCGACACAACCAGCGGTTTTCGAGCCTACAGCCGGGACGCCGCCTTGCGGCTGAACGTGGTCTCCGGCTACTCCTACACCCTGGAGACGATCATCCAGGCCGGCAAACAGCGGTTGGCCCTGACACACGTGCCGGTGGCGACCAACCCGAAGCTGCGCGACAGCCGCCTGTTCCGCAGCATCCCGCACTACCTGGGGCACTCCTCGCAGACGATCGTGCGCACCTATGCCATGTATGAGCCGCTGCGCATTTTCCTGGTGATCGGGGCGATCCTGCTGGCGCTGGGGCTGCTGCTTTCGCTGCGCTACGTCTACTTTATGTTCCTGGGGCAGGGCGTCGGCCACATCCAGTCGGTGATCATCGCGGCCGTGCTGTTGATCGCGGGCATTCAGGTGATCCTGATCGGCTTCCTGGCTGACCTGATCGCGGTCAACCGGCGGCTGAACGAGGACATCCTGCTGCGCGTCAAGCGGCTGGAACTGGCCGGCGCTGTGACCCGGTCGGCCGCGACCGACGAGCCGGCCCGCGCGGCAGATCGAGACCCTCATGCAGCGGATTAAGCAACCCATCCTCGCGATCCTGATCTTGTTTTGGGTGCTGGGCTCCGCCTACAGCATCATCAACCCGCTCTTCGAGTCGCCCGACGAGGTCTGGCACTACGAGTACGTCCGCTGGCTGGTTGAGGGACACGGTCTTCCCCGGCCCGAGGAGGTTGGCACGGCGCCCTGGCATCAGGAGGGCAGCCAGCCACCGCTGTATTATCTGGCGGCCGCGCTGGTAACCGCGCCGCTCCCCACCGACAACGCGGCCGCGGTGATCCGTTACAACCCGCACGCGGCGGTTGGGCTGCCGGACGCCTTCGGCAACAAGAACATCATTGCGCACGGCGCTGCCGACGGCTGGCCCTGGCGCGGTGCGGCGTTGGCGGCCCACGTCGCACGTTTTTTCTCGCTGCTGCTCGGCGCGATGACTGTCCTCAGCACCTACGGAACGGCGCTGGCGATCTTCCCCCGCCGGGTCGCGCTGGCCGCGTTGGCCGCGGCGCTGGTGGCGTTTAACCCGCAGTTCTTGTTCCTCAGCGCTGCGGTGAACAACGACAACCTGGTCATCGCAGCGAGCGCGGCCGGTGTATGGCTCTCGGTGCGGCTGGTGGGCAAATACGGCGGCCCGAAGGCGGGCGACGCGGCCGGGCAGCCGGGGCCTGCGCCCTGGGAGCTGTTGGCGCTCGGCGGCATCGTCGGCGTGGCTGCGTTGGCGAAGCTCAGCGGACTGGCGCTGGCCGGCCTCGCCGGGCTCACGCTGCTGATCATCGCCTGGCGGCGGGGCGTGCCGTTTGGGAAGCTGGTGGTGTGGGCACTGATCATGGGCGCGGCCGCGTTGGCCGTGGCGGGCTGGTGGTACGGCCGGAACCTGCTGTTGTACGGTGACCCGCTGGGGTTGCAGGCGATGTTCGACATCCTGCCGCGCCGCCCCGCGCCGCCCACCGTCGCGGAGCTCCTGGCGCGGGCGCAGGGCGTCTGGCGCTCGACCTGGGCGGTCTTCGGCTGGTTTAATGTGGTCGCCGGGGCGTGGCTTTATGCGATCTACGCCGCCCTGAGCCTGATCGGGCTGGCCGGCCTGATCGTCGCCTGGCCGCTGCGGCGGCTGGTCGGCGGTCGCAACGGCCGGACGCAGCCCACGGCCGCGTCGGATCCAGCACGTGGCCCGGTGGCTTTACAGCTCCTTCTGCTGGCCGTGTGGCTGGGCGTGATGTTTCTGGCCCTGGTCAATTGGGCGCAGATGCGCTATCCCCAGGGGCGGCTGCTCTTTCCGGCCCTCAGCGCGTTCGCGGTGCTGCTCGCGCTGGGCTTGAGCCAGTGGCTGCCCCGCCGGCTTCACCCGTGGCTGGCGGGGCTGGCCGCGGTCGGCCTGGCATTCCTGGCCGCCATCGCGCTCCCGCGCTGGATTGCGCCGGCATACGCGGCCCCCGCGCTGCTGGCGCCGACCGCAGAAGTGCCCAGCCCGATCAGCGCCGACTTCAGCGATCAGGTGCGGCTGGTGGGTTACGAGCTGGAACAGGTGCAGGCGCAGCCCGGTGACACGGTGTACCTGACCCTGTATTGGTCCGCGCTGAACGCACCTGCCGCCGACTACTCGATCTCCGTACACCTGGTGGATGAAAATGAAATCGTGCAGGCCCAACATGACAGCTATCCAGCGACCGGCAGCCTGCCCACGACCGACTGGCCGACCGCGCGCATCATCCCCGACCGCCATACCATGCGCATTTCTGAGACCGCGCCCGCGCCCCAGCGGTTGCGCGTGGATATCGGCGTCTACAACTACGCCACGGGTGAGCGGCTTCCGGTGGGGGGGCAAGCGTACGTCTCCATCGGCTACGTGACGATCGCCCCCCGGCCGGCTGCAGATGGGATCCCGAATCCGGTGACGATCAACTTCTCGGACCAGGTCGCCTTGGTCGGATTCACCGCGGATCGGCGGGTGATGCGGCCGGGCGAGACCCTGGATCTGGGGTTGTGGTGGGAGGCGTTGGCGGCGCCGAAGACGGATTACGTCGTCTTTGCGCACCTGGTGCTGCCGCCGGATGCCGTTTGGGTGGGGTCCGACAAGCCGTTGCAAGCCGGCGCCCCGGCCGCGAGTTGGCAGCCGGGCCAGCGCATCGAGGCGCATTATCTGCTCACGCTGCCGAAGGAGGCGCCCGCGGGCGTGTACTTCATCGAAATCGGCGTCTACGACCCCGCCACTGTGACGCGGCTGGCCGTGGACGGCAGCGACGCCGGCATCTCGTTGGGATATGTAAAAGTCGAAGCGGGCGGTGCAAGCCAGTAGCGTCCTTGCTCCTCCGGTACGAAAAACAAGAGCCCCGGTCTTCCGCTTACGGGAAGGCCGGGGCTCTGATTTACGAATCTACCAACTCACCCATTTACCGGTCGGTTTAGTACATGCCGCCCATGTCGGGGGACGGGGCCGCGGCCGGTTTGTCTTTTTCCGGGAGATCGGTGATCAGGCACTCGGTGGTCAGGATCATGGCCGCGATCGAGGCGGCATTTTCCAGCCCGCCGCGGGTAACCTTGGCCGGGTCGATGATGTTGCGCTTGATCATGTCGGGGTAATCCTCGGCCATGACGTCGAAGCCGATGTGCTTGCTGTTCTGGGCCTTCTGCTCGCGCTTGACGTTTTCCACGACCACGGCGCCATCGTAGCCGGCGTTCTCGGCCAGCATGCTCATCGGCGCGGGCAGCGCCTTGCGCAGAAGCTTGACACCGGTCAGCACGTCGCCTTCCAGGCCTTGCTCGACTGCATCCAGCGCCTCAACGGCGTTCAGCAGCGCCACACCGCCGCCGGGCACGATGCCCTCTTCGACGGCCGCGCGGGTCGCGCTCAGGGCATCTTCGACGCGGTGCTTCTTTTCCTTCAGCTCGGTCTCGGTGCCGGCGCCGACGCGGATGATCGCCACGCCGCCCGCCAAGCGAGCCAGGCGTTCCTGCAGCTTTTCCTTGTCGTAGTCGCTGGTGGTGTTCTCGATCTCGGCCCGGATCTGCTCGATGCGGCCCTTGATCGCGGCCGCGTCGCCCTGGCCGCCGACGATGGTGGTATTGTCCTTGTCAGCAATGACCTTGTCGGCCTGGCCCAGGTCGCTGATCATCGCGGTCTCGAGCTTGCGGCCGAGTTCCTCGGTGATGACGGTGCCGCCGGTGAGGACGGCGATATCCTGCAGCATGGCCTTGCGGCGATCACCGAAGCCCGGGGCCTTGACGGCGATCACGTTGAACATGCCGCGCAGCTTGTTCAGCACCAGGGTGGCCAGCGCTTCACCGTCCACGTCCTCGGCAATGATCACAACTTCGCGCTTGCCGAGCTGGACCAGTTTCTCCAGGATCGGAACGATGTCGGCCGCGGCCGAGATCTTCTTGTCGGTGATCAGGATGTACGGGGCGGCGAGCTGGGCTTCCATCGCCTCGGGGTTGGTGACGAAATATTGGCTGATGTAGCCGCGATCAAACTCCATACCCTCGACGTACTCGGTCTCGAATTGCAGGCCCTTCGCCTCTTCGACCGTGATGACGCCATCTTTGCCGACTTTTTCCATGACCTCGGAGATCAGGGCGCCGATCTCAGGATCCTGGGCCGAAATGGCGGCCACAGCGGCGATTTCTTCCTTGGTCGTGATGGCGATCGCCTGGGACTTGACATTAGCGGAGAGGGCGGCGACGCCCTTCTCGATCCCGCGCTTCAGCAGCATGGGGTTGGCGCCGGCGGCCACGTTCTTCAGGCCTTCGTTCACGATGGCCTGGGCCAGCACGGTCGCGGT
>JAPKMS010000068.1 GCA_026645775.1 Anaerolineae bacterium | reverse complement strand
TGACTGTAGCGAAAGGAGCGGAACGATGTTGAAATCTCAGCATATGACCTTCGATGAGTTGAGCGAGCGTCTGCGCGCCTACGAACAAAAGTATGGCTACTCGACGATCCAGTTCTATCGCCGCTACCGTGACGGCGAACTGGGCGATGACGATGACCTGATGCTGTGGGCTGGCCTGTATCATCTGTATCTAACGTCGCTACCGGTCCGCCAGTTCATGCAGAGCGAGCTGGCTGCTGCATGAACGTTGACGACTATTTCGCTTCACTGGAACGTAGCCTGATCCAGAATCCCCTGGTCGGCCGTTTGGAAGAGACCTTCATCTGCCTGGCCTCGGACGATCACAATGGTCTTGTCCGAGGTCGGGTCTTTTTCTGGGACGATTCCTTTCTCGACCTGTACGAGGTCGTTTCGACCGAACTGGGCTATCCCATCCGTGTGAGTTATGCCTACAGCTATCTTCGTGAGGGCCGGCGTATCTTTCGGTATGATAACGCGCCCCATCACCCCGAGATCATCACCTACCCGCACCATAAGCACATCGGTCCCCAGGATCGGCTTGCGCCAGCGGATCAGCCCAGCCTGAGCCAGGTCATGGCTGAGGTCGCGGCCTGGCTAGAGCAATAGCGCCCTGCGGGATTCCCAGTTCTCTGCTGCGCCGAACCTAGCAACCGAGTACCCCGATTCTCCAGACATTCGGTTTGTTGGAGGGCGCGCTGCGCCCGGTCTGGGTAGAGGCGGTACGGCCCATCCTCGCCGAAGAACCCGCAGCACAGAAAGCAGCACACCGGCAAGGTGGCAGGCGCTACCAGAAAGATGTCCGCGGCTGAATCTACAGCCCACGCGGCCCTAACCCAGCTTGTCCACCGCCCGAATCATATCCGCTTCGCCCGGCTGCGTGTAAATCTGCGTTGTGGCGATGCTGGCATGGCCCAACAGCGCGGCCACGGTCACCAGGTCGGCGCCGGCCTCGCGCAGCAGGCGGGTGGCAAAGGTGTGGCGCAGCATGTGCGGCGTCACCGCGACGCCGGCCGCCTGGCCCAAAGCGGCCAACTGATTCTGGATGCCGCGGCTGCCCAGCGGCCCGCGCTGGCCGAGAAACAGGTGGTCACCCTGCTCGGCCGGCCGCACCTGCAAATAGGCGGCCAACGCTTGGCGGGCCTCCTTATGCAGCGGTAATTCGCGATATTTGAGGCCCTTGCCGGAGCGTACGATAACTTTGGCGGCCTTGCCATTCAGCACCACGTCGTCCAGCCGCAGCGCCGCCGCCTCGCCCACCCGCAGGCCGCTGTAGAGCAGCAGGTTGAGCACGGCCTCATCGCGCAGCGCGGCGATGACCGTTGGCGTGCCGGGTTCGCCGGCTTTGGCCACGGCAAGCTGCCGCTGACCGGCCGCAGTCCGCTGCAACCGGTAGACCTCCTGGCTGGAGAGCGCCTTGGGCACGCGGCGGTCCTGCTTGACCCCTTGCAGGGCCTGCGCCGGGTTCGTCGTCGCCAGTTTCGCATCAATCGCCCAGTTGAAGAACGTGCGCAGCGCGGCCAGCCGCCGGTTGATGCCGGCCGGCTTACGCCCCCCGTCGAGCAGGTATTCCCGGTACTTCTTCACGTCGAAGAACGTGACGGCGACCGGCTCGACGGCCTCACCCAGGCGTTCGACCAGCCAGGTGAAGAACGCGGCTACGTCGCTGGTATATGCCTCGACGGTATGCTCGCTGCGGTCGGCGCCCCGC
>JAPKMS010000478.1 GCA_026645775.1 Anaerolineae bacterium | reverse complement strand
GTACCTGTTGACCGGCAAGAAGCAGTTCGTCGCCCGCGTCGATCCGCGCGCCAGTGCCCGCATCGGCGAAACGCTGGATATGGTGATCAACATGGATAATATGCACCTGTTTGATCCCCAGACCGAGAAGACGCTGGACGCGCCGATGTAAGTTCGGCACGCAGTAGTTTGCACCAGAAATAAAAGGGAGGGGCCGAGGCCCCTCCCTTTTGTCATTCAACGTCAGGCGCTGGAAAGATCGGCTGCCCGTTACTTGGGCATGAGCGCCACGGCCTCTGCAACTTCGCCGGTCGCGCCTGCGGTCTCTTCCGCCGTGATCGGGCGGATCTTGCTCGGGTCGCTCACCCGATCGATAAACAGCACCCCGTCCAGGTGATCGATCTCGTGCTGGAGGATGCGGGCCAGGTAGTCGTAAGCCTTGATGCGTTGGGGCTTGCCGTGCACGTCCTGGCCGCGGATGATGACCTCGACATGGCGTTCGACGTCGCCTAGGTAACCCGGAATCGAAAGACAACCCTCCAGGTCCTCTTCTTTATCGCGCGAAGCCTTAACGATCTCGGGGTTGACGAACGTGTAGAGCTCAGCCGGGGTATTTTCTTCCTCATCGGCCGGCAACTCCACGACGATCACCCGCTCGGCGACGTTGACTTGCGGGGCGGCCAAACCGACGCCCGGTGCTGTGCGCATCGTCTCGATCATGTCGTCAACAAGCTGCTGCAATTCCGGCCCGAACTTCGTAACTTTGCGCGCCTTCTGTCGCAGTGTGGGATGCCCTAGTGTGATAATTTCCCGGATCGCCATCGAAAATACCTCAACCTCTCAAATTTCTATGTAGTAATCCATAAAAATTATACTCTCGTGGGCGGAGGCTGTCAAAACGGACCGGCTGCCTTGCGGTTGTTGGTCTGTAGGTCGGGCATGCGCTATAATGTCGCTCAATCACCTCTGCCCGCAGACGAGGCAATCGTGGACGATCAACTTATACAGCTACACCGGGTCCTGTTTGACATGGGAGCGGTGGCCGTCGCTTATTCGGGCGGCACAGACAGTGCGTTTCTTCTTGCGGTCGCCCATGATGCGCTGGGCGAGCGGGTCTTGGCCCTGACAGCCGATTCACCCAGTGTGCCGCGTGCCGAGTTGGCAGAGGCCCGCGCCATCTCGGCCAGTCTCGGTGTGCAGCACGTGATTCTTCCCACCGCGGAGCTGGCGGATCCGGCGTACCGCGCCAACGCACCGGATCGCTGCTATATTTGCAAGGGGCATTACCTGGGCGAGCTGCTGGCCTACGCACAGGCCCATGGGTTTCACTTCCTTGTGGATGGCAGCAACGTGGATGACCTGGGCGATCACCGGCCGGGCCAGCAGGCGGCACGGGAGCGCGGTGTCCGCAGCCCGCTGCAAGAGGTCGGCCTGACCAAGGCGGAGATCCGCGCGCTGGCGCGCGTGCGTGGGCTGCCGAACTGGGATAAGCCGTCAGCCGCGTGCCTGGCCTCGCGCATCCCTTACGGCACACCCATCACGGCCGCGATGTTGGCGCAGATCGAGCGCGCCGAAGAATATCTACACGGGTTAGGGTTCCGCCAGGCGCGCGTGCGCCACCACGGCACCGTCGCCCGGCTGGAATTGGAAGTGGCCGATCTGCCGCGCGCCCTCGAGCTGCGCGAAGCGATCCTCGCCGGTGTGCGAGAGGCCGGCTTTACCTATGTGGCCCTCGATCTGGCTGGCTTCCGTTCGGGCAGCATGAACCTGACGCTGACCGAGACATAACACGCAGATGCACGCAGATTGACGCTGATGGAAACTACGCAACTCACAGAGCTATTGCTCGCAGTACAGGAAGGCCGGCTGTCCGTCGTCGAGGCGGTGGCGCAGTGGCCCGACCGGGCCGGCCAACTGTCGGACTTTGCCGTCCTGGATCACGGCCGCACCGGCCGCACGGGGATGCCGGAAGTGGTCTTTTGCCAGGGCAAGACGCCGGCTCAGGTCGTCGAAATCGTCGGCCGGCTGCTGGCGAAAGAGGGTCGGGCCCTGGCCACGCGTGCCTCGGCTGAAACCGCCTCGGCCGTCCTCGCCGCGCACCCGCAGGCGCTCTGGCACGAGGCCGCGCGCGTCATTGCCTTGGGCAACGCAGCCGCGCCGTCATGTTCCGCGGACGCGCCCTTCGTGGCGGTGGTCACGGCCGGCACCAGTGACATCCCCGTGGCTGAAGAGGCCGCGCTGACCCTGGAGTTCCTGGGGCACTGCGTGCGTCGCGTCTACGACGTGGGCGTGGCCGGCCTCCACCGCTTGATGAACCGGCTGGACGTGCTCCGGGAGGCACGCGTGATCGTTGCGGTCGCGGGGATGGAGGGCGCGCTGGCCAGCGTGCTCGGCGGGCTGGTGGCCTGCCCGGTGGTGGCCGTGCCGACCAGCGTAGGCTATGGCGCCAGCTTTGGCGGGGTGGCGGCGCTGCTGGCGATGCTGAACTCATGCGCGCCGGGCGTGGCGGTCGTCAACATTGACAACGGCTTCGGCGCTGCGGTGCACGCGCACCAGATCATGCGCATAACGGAACGCAGATGACACAGATGCACCTGATGCTCTTGATGTTTTTCGCAGCCTTGACCCGCGGTATCCTGTGAATCTGCGTGATCAGCGTCCAATTGCCCGGTCAGCCTTCAGCTTAAAAAGGAACCGTCCTTCATGAAAATCGCCTACTTCGATCTCATCTCCGGCGCCAGCGGCGACATGATCCTGGGCGCCCTGGTGGATGCTGGGTTGCCATTCGCTGAGCTTCGGGACGCGTTGAACCTGTTAGGATTGCCAGATTTCGAGCTGACCGAGACCCGCGTGATGCGGGGCGCGTTTTCAGCCACCAAGATCGACGTGCACACGACCGATACCGTCCATGCGCGCGGCCTGGCCGAGATCGGGGCGCTCATTGCCGCCAGCCAGGTGCCGGCCGAGATCCGGGCGCGCGCGCTGCGCGTCTTTCAGCGGATGGCCGAGGCCGAGGCCGGCATCCACGGCGTGCCCGTCGAGACGATCCACTTCCACGAGCTGGGCGCGGTGGACACCATCGTGGATGTGACCGGCGCGCTATTGGCGTTGCAAAGATTGGGCATTAGCCGGGTCGTCGCGTCGCCGGTGCCGCTGGGGCGCGGCGTGGGGCGCGGTAGCCACGGCCTCTTCCCACTGCCCGCTCCGGCCACCGTGTCGCTCCTGCGCCGCGCGAAAATCAGGGGGGTGGATCACGCGGTCGAGACTGTCACGCCCACCGCGGCCGCGCTGCTGGCTGAGCTGGCCGAGGATTTCGGCCCGATCCCTGCCATGCAGTTGACGGCCGTCGGCTACGGCGCGGGCACGCGCACCACGCCGGAGCCCAACATCCTGCGGGTGCTGCTGGGCGAGGCCGAGGGCGACGGCCTGACCCTTGAAACGCTGGTGATGTTAGAAACCAACATCGACGACATGTCGCCGGAGGCGCACGGCTACGTCGTGGAGCGGCTGCTGGCGGCTGGGGCGCTGGACGCTTATCTGACGCCCGTGCTGATGAAGAAGACGCGGCCGGGGGTCGTGCTGAGCGCGCTCTGCCGGCCCGCGGATGCGGCCCGGCTGCGCGGGCTGATCTTTGCAGAGACGACCACGCTTGGGGTGCGCGCGTGTGAAGTCACGCGGCATTGCCTGGCGCGAGACATGCGAACCGTAAACACACCCTTCGGCGAAATCCGGGTCAAAGTGGCGCGCTGGGAGGATGGCGAGAAGGCCGCCCCAGAATACGAGGATTGCCGTCGCGCTGCGGCCGCACACGGTGTTCCGCTCTGGCACGTCTATCAAGCGGCCATGCAGGCGTATCTCAGGTGATCTCGTTGCGTCTTTTTGAGCATCCGAGGACGCGGTTAACGGAATGAAAGCTCTGTTTCTTGCGGCAACCCGATTTGCGGCGCAGCTTTAACCTGAGTATAATAGTGAAAACGGTGGCTTGTTAGGTCTGTTTCTGGCGGCCGCCGCAGCTTCCGAAAACCTGCCCAGGTGAGGTGCCATTGGCAGGCGCCCATCATAAAATTGCTGACGCAAGGTCGCGCAGCGCACCTCAGCTCAAGTACGGCGCTGCATAGCTGTCTCACTGAAGGGAGGTGATTCACCTGGTTGGAGGGCAGGGGTTCAGCGCTCACTCTTCAGATTCGGATCGAACCCGGTGACTTCTGGCCAAACAATGCCCCTATCTCGCACCACAAGTACTTCGCACAGTTGAGTTTCACATAAGGAGGAGACTTTCACATGCGTACCAAACTGTTCTCGATCTTGAGCCTGGTGCTCATCCTATCGATGGTCCTGACTGCTTGCGGCACTAAGGCCACCCCGACTGCCGCACCGGAGCCGACCAAGGCTGTGGTAGCCGAACCGACTACGGCCCCGGAGACTAAGCCCGCTGGTTTGAAGGTTGGCCTGGTCACCGACGTGGGCGGCGTGAACGACAAGTCATTTAACCAGTCGGCGTGGGCCGGCGTGCAGAAGGCGATGACGGAGCTGGGCGTCGAGGCGAAGTTCATCGAGTCCAAGCAAGCGACGGACTACGAGAAGAACATCGATGCATTTGCAACCGAAGGCTACGACATGATCGTGACCGTCGGGTTCCTGATGGGCGATGCGACGGCGAAGAAAGCGATCGAGTACCCGAACGTTAAGTTCGCGATCATCGACAACGCCTTCTTCCCGACCGAGGGCTCAGCCACGTGCCCGGCCACAGCGAAAGACTGCTATACCGATGGTGGGCTGACCAACGTCACCAGCCTGATGTTCCAGGAGGACGAGGTCGGTTACCTGGCGGGCGTGCTGGCGGCATGCATGAGCAAGACCGGCGTGATCGGCTCGGTGGCGGGCATGGAAATCCCGCCCGTGGTGCGCTTCATCACCGGT
>JAPKMS010000067.1 GCA_026645775.1 Anaerolineae bacterium | reverse complement strand
GGCACAGCGACCAATTGCGGGGCTGCCTGTTGCGCATGGCGGGCCAAAGCTGCGGCGGCATCGATGGTCGCGGCCAGGCCGGACACGGTGGGGGTCTCGAACAGGCTGCGCAGCGGCAGCTCAACATCGAACGCGGCCCGGATGCGGGACATGAGCTGCGTGGCCAGCAGTGAGTGACCGCCCAGGTCGAAGAAGTTATCCCATACGCCCACGCGCTCGGCCCGCAGCAGATCGGCCCAGATTCCGGCCAGGATTTCTTCGGTGGGGGAGCCCGGAGGGACGAAGGCCGAGCCCGCCGAGCCGCCGAAATCGAGCGCGACCCCCTCGGTGCGCGCCAGCGCCCGGCGATCGACTTTGCCGTTGGGGGTCAGCGGCAGCGCGTCGAGCACGACAAACGCGGCAGGGATCATGTAATCGGGCAGTTTCTGGGACAGGGCCCCGCGCAGATCCGCGGCGGTGAGTCGATTGAAGTCATCATTACGGGAGCCGTGCTGCTCAAAGGCGACGTAGGCCACCAGCCGTCGATCCCCGGCCGCGATCTCGCGCACGATCACCGCGGCCTCGCGCACCGCGGGCAGCGCGGCCAGCACCGCCTCGATCTCGCCCAGCTCGATGCGGAAGCCCCGGATTTTCACCTGGTCATCGACGCGGCCCAAGAACTCCAACTCGCCGTCCGCGCGCAGGCGAACCAGGTCGCCAGTGCGATAGAGACGGTGGGAAGATTGAAGATTGAATATTGAAGACGGCGTGCCTTGGGGTATTGAGTCTTCAATCTTCAATCTGCTCTTTTCAATCTGCGCGAACGGGTTCGGCACAAACTTTTCTGCGGTCAAATCGGGCCGCCCCAGATAGCCGCGAGCGACGCCTTCGCCGCCGATGTAGAGCTCTCCCGGCACGCCCTGGGGCACGGGGTTCAGGTGGCGGTCAAGGACGTAGAGCTGCGTGTTGATGATGGGCCGGCCGATGGGCACCGCACCGTTGAGCGGGGTGTGGCCGTCAGCGGTGAAGACGCAGCAGCCCACCACCGTCTCGGTGGGGCCGTATTCGTTGATCAGCAGGGTGGCGGGCGCATGCGCCTGCCAGAACGCCACGTGTTCGGCCCGCAACTGCTCGCCGCCGATGACAAAGGCGCGTGTGCGGCCTGCTGCCTCCTCTGCCCGGAGCTGCTGGCCGACCAGCTCCAGGTGTGCCGGGGTGATTTTGACCAGGCTGAAATCGGCGGCGGCCCGCAGCGCGTCGGTCAGCGCCTCGACCCCGCCGCTTTCGGGCACCAGGTAGGCTGTCCGCCCGGTTGCCAGCGGCGCGATCAGGCTGGTGACGGTGAGATCGAATGAGATCGACGAATGCACGGGCGCTCCGATGCCGCCCGCCAACGGATAGGCCCGCCCGCACCAGGTCAGGTAGTTCACCAGGCCGCGGTGATGGATCATCGCGCCTTTGGGCCGGCCGGTGGAGCCGGAGGTGTAGATGACGTAGGCCAGGGAGTCGGGCCCTGGTAGATTGGTAGATCGGTAGATCGGGGATGGGGGTTGTAGCGCGATGGTGGGCCAGTCGGTATCCAGGCGCACGATCGCCAGCTTTCGGCTTCCAGTTTCCAGTTTCCAGTTTCCAGCTTGCCACACCCGTTCCTGCGTCAGCAGCACCCGCGCGCCGGAATCTTCAAGCATGTAGCGGATGCGGTCGGCGGGGTAGGCTGGGTCGATGGGCAGGTAGGCGCCGCCGGCTTTGAGCGTGCCCAGGATGGCGATGGGCAGTTCCAGTGCGCGCTCCATGCAGATCGCGACGATGGTCTCCGGGCCGACGCCGAGGTTGTGCAGGTGGTGGGCAATCTGGTTGGCGCGCTCATCGAGTTGGCGATAGGTTAAGGTTGAGACTGAGGCTGAGGTTAAGTTGGTCTCATCCTCAGCCTCAACCTTAGCCACGACCGCGGGCGCGTCCGGCGTGCGTGCGGCCTGCGCTTCGATCAGTTGATGCGCAAGCATGTCGGCAGGGAAATCGGCCTGGGTTCGGTTCCATTCCACCAGCAGATAGCGCCGTTCGGCCTCAGTCAGCAGCGGCAGGGCCGAAAGGCGCCGGCCGGGGTCAGCCACGATGCCGGTCAGCAGGACGCGGAAGTGCTCCGACAGGCGCTCGATAGTGGCGTCGTCGAACAGGTCGGTGTTGTACTCCCAGGCACCGCTCAGCCGCTCGCCCGATTCGACCATGAACAGGGTGAGGTCAAACTTGGAGGTGCCGCTGTGCGCGCTGACCGGGCTGATCGTCAGGTCATCGTCGGCCCCGGCCTGCAAACGCGGAGACGGCATGTTCTGCAGTGCGAACATCACCTGGAACAGCGGCGAATGGCTCAGGTTGCGCTGCGGCTGGAGTGCCTCCACCAGCATCTCGAACGGCACATCCTGGTGTGCGTAGGCTCCCAGCGCGGTCTCGCGCGTCCGCGTCAGTAGCTCGCAGAAGGTGGGATCGCCGTCAAGCCGGGTGTGCAGCACCAGCGTGTTAACGAAGAAGCCGATGATGCCTTCCATCTCGGCGCGGGTGCGGTTGGCGATGGGCGAGCCGACGCAGATGGCGTCTTGTCCCGAATAGCGGGCGAGCAGTGTTTGGAACGCGGCCAGCAGCGTCATAAACGGGGTGGCGCCTTCCTGCTGGCTGAGGGCGCGCAGCCCTGCCGAGAGCTCACGGCTCAGATCAAAAGTGCGATACGCACCGCGGAACGTCTGGACGGCGGGCCGCGGCCGGTCAGTGGGCAGCTCCAGCAGCGGCGCCGCGCCGGCCAACTGCTGCTTCCAATACGCCAATTGCCGCTGTAGGGGCGAGGTCGCCTCGCCCGCCGGCACACCTTCCAGCCACGTCCGTTGCCAGGCCGCGTAGTCGGCATACTGGAGGGGTAGGGGGGGCAAAGGTGATGGCCGGCCGTGCCGGAACGCGTCGTACAGGACGGCCATCTCGCGCACCAGCACGCTGCTCGACCAGTTGTCCGAGATGATGTGGTGGGTGGTGAGCAGGAAGACGTGATCCTGCGGCCCCAGCCGCAGCAGACGGGCGCGCATCAGCGGCGCGGCGCCCAGGTCGAATGGCTGCTGCGCCTCCTCGGTCGCCAGGCGTTGCACCGCGGCCTCGCGCTCCGCATCGGACAGGGCGGTGAGATCCTCCACGGGCAGGTCGATGGCCAGGCCGGCGGTGATCGCCTGGTGGGGCCGGCCGTCGCGGCTGCCGAAGCGGGTGCGCAGCGACTCATGGCGGCGGATCAGTTCGTTGAGGGCGCGGCGCAATACATCGGCGTCCAGCGGCCCGGTCAGGCGCACGGATTCCGGGATGTTGTAGAACGGGCTGTTGGGCTCCAGTTGGTCGAGGAACCAGAGGCGCTGCTGTGCGAACGAGAGTGGCATCTCGGCCCCGCGCGGGACGGGGGTGATCGGCGGCGCTTCGGCCGGCACGGAGGCGACAGGGGCGCCGCGGCCGGCCGCGATCTGTTCGGTGAGGGCTGCCACCGTGGGCGATTCGAAGATGTTGCGAAGCGGCAGCTCGACGTCGAACGCTTTGCGCAGCCGCGAGACGAGCTGGGTGGCGAGCAGGGAGTGCCCGCCCAGCTCAAAGAAGTTGTCGAACGCGCCCACGCGCTCCACGCCCAGCACCTCGGACCAGATGTCGGCCACCTGGCGCTCCAACGGTGTGCGCGGCGCGACGTAGGCGTCTTCCAGGCTGCGTTGCGACCAATCGGGCGCGGGCAGGGCGGCCCGGTCGACTTTGCCATTAGGCGTCAGCGGCAGCCGCGCCTGCGACACGAAGAGCGAGGGGACCATGTAATCGGGCAACCGCTCTTGGATGAAGCGGCGTAGCGTGTCGATCGAAGGCGCATCCTCCGCGGCCACGCCCCGCCGGACGACGAAATAGGCCACAAGCCGTGGGCTGCCCTTGGGATCGGGCCGGGCGACGATGGCGCAGCCGCTCAGCGCAGGGTGCCGATCCAGTACGGCTTCGATCTCGCCGGGTTCCACGCGATAGCCTCGAATCTTGACCTGGAAATCGGCGCGGCCCAGGAACTGCACGTTGCCATCGGGCAGGTAGCGCGCCAGGTCGCCGGTGCGATAAAGGCGCATGGAAGATTGAAAATCAAAGATTGCAGATGGCGTGTCCTGCGGTGAATCTACAATCTTCAATCTGTTATCTTCAAGCCGTGCGAACGGCTCCGGAACAAACTTCTCCGCGGTCAGCTCCGGCCGGCCGAGGTAGCCGCGGGTCACGCCGGCGCCGCCGATGTAGAGCTCGCCGGGGATGCCGACAGGGACAGGCTGGCCCTGGCGGTCGAGGATGTGCATCTGCTGGTTGGCGAATGGCTTGCCGATAGGGACGATCTGATCCTGCGCCAGGCGCCCCAGGTCGCTCTCAGATTCGCCTGCCTGGCCGGCCTCGAAGTAGCACGTGTCGATGGTGGTCTCGGTCAAGCCGAAGGAGTTGATCAGCCGCGTGCCGGGGCCGCAAAAGCGCAGGAAACGCCGATATTCGCCCACGTACCAGCTATCCGAGCCGCACGCCAGCACTTCCATGAAGCTGAGATCCTGGCCGGTTTCCTCCAGGTATTGGATAAGAGGCCGCAGCACACTGGGCACGAATTCGCCGCACGTCACCGCGTGTCGTCGCATCAGCGCGTAGAGCTTGTCCGGCTCCAGCAGCAGGGCGCGCGGCGCCAGCACCAACGTCCCACCCGAACACAGCCCGCGCACCAGGTCACCGGTGAAGACGTCGAACGAGAAGCTCGCCATCTGCAAATGCGTCTTGACCGGCGCCCGCAGCGCATAGGCCTGCTCCCAGGCCAGGTATGCGTTGACCAACTGCCGGTGCTCCACCATCACCCCTTTGGATTGGCCGGTGGAACCGGAGGTGTAGATGACGTAGGCCAGGGTAGCGGGGAGGTTGAAAGTTGAATGTTGAAGGTTGAAAGTCGGATGTTGGGCGATTTCCGGCCAGTCGGTGTCGAGGCAGATGATACCGGATTCCGGTAAATCTTCAGTCTTAAATCTGCCATCTGCAATGACGCGTTCCTGCGTTAGCAACACCCCCGCGCCGGAGTCGGTCAGCATGTGCTGGATGCGCTCCGTGGGGTAGCTGGGGTCGATGGGTAGGTAGGCGCCGCCGGCTTTAAGGATCCCCAGCAGGCCGACAATCATCTCCGGCGATTTCTCAGCGCTGATGGCGACGATCGTTTCGGGGCCGACGCCGATCCCGCGCAGATGGTGCGCGAGCTGGTTGGCGCGCGCGTTGAGCTCACCGTAGGTCAAGGCTGAGGTTGAGGCTAAGGGGGTCTTGTCCCCAGCCTCGCAAATGACTGCGATCGCGTCCGGTGTGGCGGCGGCCTGGGCCTCGATCAGCTCGTGGATACCGCAGTTAAGGTCGAAGTCGGCTTCGCTGCGGTTCCAATCGACCCATATGCGTTGCTGTTCGGATTCGGTCAGCAGGGGGAGCCGCGCGATGGCGCGATCTGGGTCAGCGACGATGGCTTCCAGCAGGGTGCGGTAGTGACCAAGCAGCCGCTCGATCGTGCCGCGGTCGAACAGGTCGGTGTTGTACTCCACCGAGGTGCTGAGCCCGTCGGCCTGCTCAGTGATGTTCAGGGTCAGATCGAAGGTGGCCGTGCCAGCATCTGCATCGACGACCTTCAGCGCAAGGCCCGGCACCGCCTGGGCGCGCACCCCAGCGTTTTGCAGGATGAACATCACCTGGAACAGCGTCGAATGACTCATATCGCGATCAGGCTGCAGCCGGTCCACCAGCATCTCGAACGGTAGATCCTGGTGCGCGTATGCACCCAGCGCGACCTCGCGCACGCGGCGCAAGAGGTTGCGGAAGGATGGCTCCCCGCTGAGATCGGTCCGCAAGACCAGCGTGTTGATGAAGATGCCGATGAGTCCTTCGAGCTCGGCGCGAGGGCGGTTGGCGATCGGTGTGCCCACGCAGACATCGGTCAACCCGGTGTAACGGCAGAGCAGCACCTTGAACGCGGCCAGCAGTGTCATAAATAACGTGGCGCCCTCGCGGCGGCTCAGCTCGTTCAACCGGTCGGCCAGCGCCCGCGGGAGTTTTGTGTCCAGCGACGCGCCGTTGGCAGTCTGCACGGGCGGCCGCGGCCGGTCGGTCGGCAGCTCTAACACCGGCGGGGTGTCCCCGAGGCGCTCTTGCCAATAGGCGAAATGCCGCTCCAGCACGTCACCTTGCAGCCATTCGCGCTGCCATTCGGCGTAGTCGGCGTACTGGATGGGCAGATCAGGCAGAGGCGAGGTCGTCTCGCCTCTGTTGAACGCGTCGTACAGGATCCCCAACTCGCGCACGAACACGCCCATCGACCAACCATCGGAGATGATGTGGTGCATGGTAACGAGCGCCAGATGATCGGTGGCGGCCAGGCGGATCAGGTTGGCGCGCAGCAACGGCCCATGCGACAGGTCAAATGGCTGCCGCGCTTCCGCCTGGGCCAGGCGCAGCGCCTCGGCCTCGCGTTCGGCCTGGGGCAGCGACTGCAGATCGATCAGCGGCAACTCCAGGGCCAGTCGCGGCGCGATGATCTGCATCGGCTCGCCCCGCACCGCACGGAAGGTGGTGCGCAGCGCCTCGTGCCGGGCGATGATCTCGTTCAACGCGCGGCGAAGTGCTTCCGCATTGAGCCGGCCTGTCAGGCGGATCGCCGTCGGGATGTTGTAGAACGGGCTGCCGGGCTGGAACTGATCAAGGAACCAGAGGCGCTGCTGCGCAAACGACATCGGGATGACAAAAACCTCGTCATCTACTTGCTCTGTTCCAGCGCCGGGCAAGGCGCTGTCCGGGTAGCCATCGGGCTGCACCATGCTCATCGGGGGGTGCCTCCCGTGTTCGTGTCTTCCGCATCCAACTGGGCCAGCGTCGTCCTGCGGCCGGCTCGCGGGCGTGCGGTGATGGTCGGCGCCTGGGGCGGGGCGGTTGTTTCCTGCGTTTCCTGCTGGTTCCGGGCGTCGTCCACGGCGTGGGCGAGGCCGGCGACGGTGGGCTGCTCGAAGAGGGTGCGCAGGGGCAGTTCGACGCCGAAGGTG
>JAPKMS010000477.1 GCA_026645775.1 Anaerolineae bacterium | reverse complement strand
CCGGGGTGTGCTGGGGCCCCGGCGTTCGTGCGCAAAGGAGGAGGAAGAATCTGCCGTTATCTTAGTACGGATCTGTTCCACCGCCAGTGAGAGGGCTTACTATTTCTCTAAGTTTATTGAGAGAAAAAAGCCAGCTATTGAACCGTGATATGGTCTTTGAGTTTATCGAATGTGGCTTGCCCGATGCCCTTAACGCGCATGAGGTCCTCGATTTTGCCGTAGGGCCGGCCATCTATGATCCGCTGGGCCGTGCTGGGACCGACGCCGGGCAGTGTATCCAACTCGGCCAATGTTGCCGTGTTGATGTTGATCGGGCTTGCGGGGGCAGTCGTGGCCCCGGTCGGCAGCGGGGTGGGCGCCGTGGACGCGGGGTTGCTGAGCAGGGCTGAAGCGGCATCGGTGACGTGCGGCACGTGGACCTGCATCCCATCCTGGAGAGGCATGGCCTTGTTGACGCGATCCAAATCGGCATCTTGGACGGCGCCGCCGGCCGCGGCGATGGCGTCGGCGATGATGCTGCCGGCGGGCAGCGTGTAAACACCGGGGGCGCGTACGGCGCCAGTGACGTCCACCCGCATCGGGCCGGGTGTGGCGGTCGGCTCAGGGGTGGCGGTGGCTATGGGGGTCGGTGGCGGCAGTATCTCGATGGGCTGGGTGGCTGGCCGGCGAGTGAGGAATAACACTCCCCCCAGGACTGCCAGCCAGACCAAAGACAGCCCAACATAGCCGCGCCAGGCGCGAGCGGGCGTCGTGTGGTTCATGGCCGATCCTTACCGGGGGAGTGGCTGGGTTCTCGACCTGGCAAAAGTATAGCAGAAGCGTCGGCGGTTGACAAGGGGCTGATAAGCCGTTCAGGGCCATCCGCTGCTTGCTGAATGGCCCTGAACGTGAGCGGAGCGACTAACCCTGCGCGGGCGTGTCGGACTTCGAGTCTAGCATGCCCGCAAAGGCTTTCATAAACTCCAAAGGCACCGGGAAGAGGATGGTGGAGTTCTTTTCCACCGCGATCTCGGTGAGCGTCTGCAAGTAGCGCAACTGGATGGTGGCCGGCTCGGTGGCGATCACGCGGGCCGCGGCGGTGAGCTGTTGCGAGGCCTCGAACTCGCCTTGTGCGTGGATGATCTTGGCGCGCTTTTCGCGTTCGGCCTCGGCCTGTTTGGCCATGGCGCGCTTGAGGGTGTCGGGCAGCTCCACGTCTTTGACCTCAACGATGCTGACCTTGATGCCCCAGGGCTCGGTCTGCTCGTCGATGATGCGTTGCAGCTTCTGGTTGATCTCGTCGCGGTGGATGAGCAGCTCGTCCAGGTCAGACTGGCCCAACACAGACCGCAGGCTGGTCTGAGCGATCTGATAGGTGGCGCGCCGGAAATCCTCCACAGCCACGATGGCTCTGGAGGGGTCGATCACCCGGAAGTAGGCCACTGCGTTCACCTTGACGGTGACGTTGTCTTTGGTGATAGCTTCTTGCGCCGGGATGTCCAGGGTCACCACGCGCAGATCCACCTTCACCATCCGGTCTATGAACGGGATGATGAAGAACAGGCCCGGCCCCTTGGGCCCGATCAGCCGGCCCAGCCGGAAAATCACGCCTCGCTCATATTCCTGCACGATCTTAATGGCTGAGCTGGCTAACGCCAGGAGCGCCAGGATGATGACCCCGAAGCTGGTGAGGAAACTAACTAACGCTTGCATAGGTTGCCTCCGTCCGTTGAAGTAGGATGACTTGCATTATACCTCAGTCGGGAGAGAAAGGGTAGCGCGTGACACATTTGACGCGGTGTGTGCTCCGTGATATGATTCCGGCGCTTCAGGGTCATAGGTGCCCTCCCGTCACGGTGCTCGTCGATGCGGAGGGCATGTTTTTAGTTCAGATTTGGAGGCCAGCGGCTGACATGCATATCGGGATTGACGCGAGACTGGTCTATCACACACGGGCCGGCATCGGCGAATACACGCTGCGTCTGACCCAAGCCCTTGCGGTAAGTTACCCCGAAGAGCGGTTTACCTTGCTGCAAGACACCCGAACCTCTCAATCCTTGATCGAAGCCGCCAACGTTGCGATCGCCCGGACGCGAGTGCCCAGCCATCACCGGTTGGAACAGTTTTTGATGCCCTGGGTTGTCAACCGCCTGAGAACTGACGTCTTCCATAGCCCGGATTTCATTCCGCCTCTTCGCGCGCACGGTCCGTCCGTCATCACGATCCACGATCTCGGCTTCCTGATCTATCCGCACTTTGTGACCAAGGATTCCGCACGGTATTACGGTCAGATTGATCGTGCTGTGCGCCACGCCGATCAGATTATTGCGGTGTCGCAGAGCACGAAGAACGATTTGGTGCGGATGCTGGGCGTTCCTGAGGACAAAATCTCGGTGATCTACGAGGCGGCTGCGCCCCAATACCAGCCCATGGATTGGGTCGCAGCCTACCAACACATCCAGGCGCTTTATGAGATTCCCGAGGAGTTTATTCTTTTTGTCAGCACCATTGAGCCGCGCAAGAATATCACCGGGCTGTTGCGCGCCTATCGGCGGCTGCGGGATGATTATAAGCTGACGCCGGCGCTGGTCCTGGTGGGCGCGCCCGGCTGGTTGAGCGACGATGTCTACACGCTGATGAATAAGTTGGACTTGAAGGCGCACTGTTTCTTCTTGGGGCGGGTCGATGTGCATGATTTGCGCTATTTGTATAACGCGGCGCAGTGCCTGGTCCACCCGGCTTTCTATGAAGGGTTTGGCCTGACGCCGTTGGAGGCGATGGCCTGCGGCACCCCTGTGATCGTATCCAACGTTTCCAGCCTGCCGGAGGTTGTGGGGGATGCTGCATTGCAGATCGATCCTAACCACGATGAAGAGATTACAGTCGCCCTGTGGCGCGTGCTCACCGATCCGGCCTTGCGTGAATCGCTGCGCATGAAAGGACTTCAGCGCGCCAGCGGTTTTTCATGGCAGCGCGCAGCCGAACAGACCATGGCCGTCTATCGGAAGGCCGTGGGCCAGTGATCTCCGCACAACGTTGAAGCGGCAAATCGCAGTGCACACTTCAGCCAAGGACACCCAATGGCGCGTATCCTGATTCTCACCCCGCAATTGCCCGTGCCGCCTCAGTCGTTCACGGGCACCTCCCAGGGCACGACCATCCGCAACTTCAATTTGATGGCTGGTTTGGCCAAGCGACACACGGTTGATCTGCTTTCCTTCCGTATGTCGCAGGGCGGGGTTCTTGCGCGCCAGGAAGACGAGAGCCAGGCGATCCTCCGGCGCTACTGTCGGCAGGTCGTCACCGATCTGCCGCGGGTGCGCACGCTGCGCCGGCGTGCCTGGGATACGGTGACGACGGCGCTGCCGGACATGGCGTTACGCCTGGACGCACCGGCGATGCACCAGCGACTGAGCGCACTCCTGGCAGCCGATGGGGCCGGCTACGACGTGATCCAGGTCGAGGGTATCGAGATGGCCCCCTACGGCCTGGCCGCGCTGCGTTGGCGGCAGGGCAATGCGCCGCTCTTGGTCTTCGATGACCACAACGCCGAATATGTGCTTCAGCAGCGGGCGTTTTTGACCGATGTGCGTCGGCCTGCCCGGTGGGTGGCCGCGGCTTATTCGTTGGTGCAGTGGCAGAAGTTGGCCCGTTATGAACGCGGCATCTGTCGGGCCGCCGACCGAGTGGTCGCGGTTTCTGACGCGGACCGCGCCGCGCTGTTGTGTTTGGATCCGGAACTGGAGGTCACCGTCGTCCCCAACGGTGTGGATCTCGATTTTTATCGACCCGATGCGGTGGCGCCGGCCCCCGAGCTGGGGCCGCACGCGCTGGTGTTTACCGGCAAGATGGATTATCGGCCCAATGTGGACGCAGTCACCTGGTTTGCCGACGCTGTCCTGCCGCTGATTCAGGCGCGGGTGCCCGATGTGCATTTTTATGTCGTGGGCCAGCAGCCGCACGCTAAGGTGCAGGCCCTGGCCGACCGCCCCGGCATCACCGTCACCGGCCGCGTGCCCGACACCCGTCCGTACATCGCAGGCGCTGGCGTCTACGTCGTGCCCCTACGCATCGGCGGGGGCACGCGTCTTAAGGTGTTGGAGGCGATGGCGATGGGCCAGGGGATGGTCTCGACGCGGATGGGCTGCGACGGATTCCGATTTACCGATGGCCGCGAAGTCCGGTTTGCGGATGAACCGGCCGATTTTGCGGATGCGACGGTGGCGTTGCTGCACGATCGGGCGCAGGCCGCAGCGTTAGGCCAGGCGGCCCGCCGCCACGTGGAAGCGCATTTCGGTTGGGATGCGATCGTGCCCGCGCTGGAGGCGCTGTATCGGTGAACGCCGGCCGCGTGACGGACACGGGGGGGCGCGTGGCCCAGGCTTTTGCGGCAGCGCTCGCGGCCCGGCGCAGTCCGACGGTGCGCCAGCGCTTGCGCCTGGCCGGGCTGCGGGGCGTGGGGGCATTTTACCCCAAGCCCGCCCAGGGCGGCGCACCGCGTTCGCTGCTGCTGATCCGGCCCGACCATCTGGGGGATGTGCTGTTTCTGACACCGGCGTTACAAGCTCTGCGCCGGGCGCTGCCCCAGACGCGGATCACCTTGCTGGCCGGCCCCTGGGGGGCTGAGGCTATGTGCGGTAACCCGGATCTGGATGCCGTCGAGATCTGCCAGTTTCCGGGGTTCGAGCGCCGGCCCAAGGCGAGCGCCCTGGCGCCATACCGTTTGTTGCTCGCGACCGCACGCAAGCTGCGCGCCGGGCGCTACGACGCTGCGGCGGTGCTGCGGTTCGATCATTGGTGGGGCGCGTGGCTGGCTGCTGCGGCCGGCATCCCCCGGCGGATCGGCTATGACCGACCTGAGACGCGGCCGTTTTTAACGGAGCGGGTCGCCTATCGTCCCGGCCGGCATGAGGTGCTGCAAAACGCGACCCTGCTGGCGGCGTTGGCGTCGGGCATCGATGCTGCGCCTGGCCCCACGCACTTCGCGGTGGCAGGGGCCGACCGGGCCTGGGTCACTGCCCGGCTGGCGGCGCAAGGGCTGGATCCCGCGGGCAAGCTGGTGGCGATCCATCCCGGAGCCGGCGCGGCGGTGAAGCAATGGCCGCCGGCGTGTTGGGCCGAAGTCGTGCGGCGTCTCACCGAGATCACCGGGGCACAGCTTGTCTTGACCGGTGGCCCGTCTGAGCGGGCGCTGACCGCGGCGGTGACTGCGGCCGCGACGTTCGGCGACGGGGTGCGGCCGCAGGGGCTGCTGGATTTCGCCGGCTCCACCACGCTGGGCCAGTTGGCGGCGCTTTATGAGCGTTGTGCGCTGGTCCTCGGTTCCGACAGTGGGCCGCTGCACCTGGCGGTGGCCGTGGGTGCGCCCACGATTCACCTGTATGGCCCAGTCCCAGCGGCGAAGTTTGGGCCGTGGGGTGATCCGGCCCGGCAGGTGGTGCTTGCTTCAAGCTGGTCCTGCGTGCCCTGCGACCGGCTGGATTGGGCGCCCGATGTGGTGGCCCAACACGCGTGCATGGCCGCAATCCTGCCCGACGACGTCATCCGTGCGGCGCGCGCGCTGCTCGGCTGATGCGCCCATTCTATCCAAGGAGTTCCGTCTATGTCCTCAACCCCCATGCTCACCGTGTTGGAAGAAGACCGGCATTGGTGGTTTGCCACGCGCACGCGCGCGATCCTGGCGTATTTGGATCGCTACGTTGGCCCCGGCAAAGGTCTGCGCGTGCTGGATGTCGGCTGCGGCGCGGCCAACATGACGCACCATCTGCGACACTATGGGGATGTCATCGGCGTCGATAACAACCCGCGCCCCCTGGAGATCGCGCGCCAGCGCGGGCTGGAAGTGCACCAGGGCACGGCCGATCATCTGCCGTTTGGCGCCGAGGAGTTTGACCTGGTTGCGATGTTGGACACGGTGGAGCATGTGCCTGCGGAGGATCAGGCGTTCGAGGAATGTCGGCGTGTGCTGCGCACTCCCGATCCGGCCCACGGCGTCGCGGGCGGCAAGCTGCTGGTGACCGTGCCGGCATTCATGTTCCTTTGGAGCCGCAACGATGTCATCAACATGCACCAGCGCCGCTACACTGCGCCCGAGTTGCAGGCCAAGCTGACACAGCACGGTTTCGAAGTGTTGCGGCTTTCATACAACAACTTCTTCATCTTCCCGGTGGCTGCCGGTTTGATCCTGCTGCGCCGCGGACGCGCCGAGCCCGAGCTGGCGTCCCCGCATTTCGATGCGGATGCGTATCAGGTGGAGATGGAGCCGACCCCACCGCTGCTGAACAGCGTGTTGACGAGGGTGGGAAAAATCGAGACTGCGCTGCTGCGGCGGATCAAGCTGCCGTTCGGGACGTCGATTATCGCGATTGCAGAGAAAAACTGATAGCGTTCTCTACCAGTCAAGCGCCAGAAGCCTTCCTAATTCATCCGCAGTATAGCTGCCACGCACACGGACGCGGTTGAGCTCGAAGATGCCAGCCAACGTGTGCGTGGCACCCCCCTCCGTCACCAATCCCCCCCAGTAATCTGCCGACTTGAACACGGCGATCGTTTGCTGATCATAATACCCCAACGGGTAGGCAACCCATCGGGGGTGATAGCCGAGGTGCTCCGCGATTGCCTCTTTGCTGCCCAGCGCCTGCCAGACCAGGTAGTCGACTGACTTCCCGCGCAGATCAGGATGATTGCGGCTGTGTGAGCCGAAACGCTGGCCCGCGGCCGACATCTCCTCAATCTGGGGCCACGTCATGTAGTCGGGGCGCTCCTCGTTGACGAAATCTGTGATGATAAAGAAATGCCCGACCACGCCATACCGGCGCAGCAGGGGAAATGCCTCGGTGTAGTTGTCCTCGTAGCCATCATCGAAGGTGAGGATGACTGGTTTATCCGGCAGCGGCCGACCTTGCGCCAGCGCAACCAGCAGATCGTCCAGCGTGATCGTGTGATAGCCGGCGTCGGCCAGGTAGCGCAAGTGCTCTTCGAAGCGGGCCGGTCTCACCGAGAGGTCGCGGCGATAGATATCGGCGTCGACTGGCGGCACGGAGACGCGGTGATACATCAGGATCGGCACTTGCAATGTGCGCGCCACGCCATCCGGCGTCGGGCCAGGGGGCGCGGTCGCGGTGGATGTCGGTGATGGGGTGGCAGTCGGGGTCGCCGTGTGGGTCACGATGGGAGATGGGACCGGGGACAGCGTCGCAGACGGCAGGGCGGTCAGATTTGCGACCGGCGATGGCAGGGCAACGCGAACGGCTGTTGGAGTGGTTTCAGGCGCCGCAGAAATGACCGCGGGCTGCGACGTCGGGCTGAGGACGCGCAGCTCAGTGGCCGGCGTCAGAGGGGACACCGCGACGCAGGCTGCAACCGCCAGCGCCATGAGCAGCATACCTGCCGGTGGCCCCCACCGTCGCAGTGCGGCTGTTTTTCTGCTGTCATGCGTCATGGGGTGGCTGTTCTCCTCGTTGTTGGTCCGGATAGCCCGTCTTGCAGCGGAAAAGCATAGCTGAGAGCTTGCCTTCTGTCAAGTAGATCGCTTTAGCGGTGACGGGTCAGGGTATAGCGTAAAGAGATGATGTGATTTCGGTATCTAGCACTGCCCATTGCGAATGGAGGATGTAGTATAATTCAGGCAACAAAACAATTGACAAATTCATCGAGGTGTGATACCATCAACTTGTGCTACTGAGCGGCAAAACTGCAAATGCGCACTGTGTGGCTTCTTGGCAATTCCTGGGATCGGGCTACAAAACCTGGTGTGAGTCGTCTTCGCTGGTGAATCAGGCCGATCTTGCGATGCTCGGGGCATAAAAATCCTACAAAAAAAACAAAGAGGTGAACCATGTTCAGAGAGCAAATCCGTAAGCACTATGATCACCTGTCGCGGAGCTATCGCAGAGTGGCTGACTTCATCCTCAGCGACTATCGAACTGCGGCCTTTATGACCGCGGCTGCGTTGGCCGATGCCGTCGATGTGGATACCACCACCGTGGTCCGGTTCGCACAGCGGTTGGGGTACCCCGGCTTCCCCGAGTTGATCGAGGATATTCAGGAGCAGGTCAAGCTCGAGCTGAGCCAGACGTATGCTACGCCGGACGAAGAGGAAGGCGTGCATGCCAAGGTCCAGGCCTTCGTCGCAAAGGATCGCGCGAACCTGGAGAAAGCGCTGGCCCACAACACGCTGGATACCCTGGAGAATATTCTGGATATGCTCCGGGCCGCACCGCGCATTGTCGTCATCGGTGAATCCTACGCGGCTCCGCTGGCAGAGTCCTTTGCGGGCATGCTGCGCGATGCGGGTTTGCCCGTCACCTATGTGGGGGGCGATGTGTATGAGCGGGCATCTGCCCTGGCGCACATCGTACGTAAAGAAGTTGTGGTTGGCATGACACCCGTGGAAGGCCCTTCGGGTGTGGCCACGGTCCTGCGGTATGTCCGCAGCGAAGGTGGTATCAGCCTGGCTTGCACCCCCAGCCTGAGCAGCCAGGCAGCACGGGCGGCCGAGCATCTGCTCTATGCGCCGGGCGAGACGGAAGGCACCCTGCCGAGCCTGACGGGGCTGTATGCGATCATCACGGCGATGGCGCAAGCGTTGCTCAGTTTGCAGCCCGAAGTTTCTGCCAAACGCTCAGCCGCACTGAATCATGCTCTGGAAGCGTTCGCCTAAAGGCGTTGCGGCTCAACCGGGCGGCGGCAGCCATTGAGCCAGGTAAACCTGCGCTGTCACTTTGTGGGCTGTGGTGGGATTGCCCCTTATTCTCGCCACAGCCTGGTTGTTTTGGGAGCTCCTCGTGTACAGGGAAAGCATTCGCAACTCATATGACCAGTTCGCGCCCGGCTATCGGCGGATTGCTGACTACCTGCTGATGCACTACCAGGATGCCGGGTTCATGACGGCTGCGGAAATTGGCAGACAGGCGCGCGTGGATACCGCATTGGTGGTGCGGTTTGCCCAGCGTTTGGGGTATCCTGGGTTCCCGGAATTACTCAGCGACGTGCAGGACGATATCAAGCGCGACCTGCGCGCCGTCTATGAGCCGCCCGCAGGGGATAACTCCCCGGGGCAGATGGTGCGCCGCAACCTGATGCAGGATCGGAACGACCTGGATTATATGCTGTTGCATTACGATGACGCGGCCGTAGTGCGCGTGATCACCGCACTGACCCAAGCGCGGCGCATCTATGTCATCGGCGAGGGGAGTACAGCTTTTCTGGCTGAGGCATTTGTTGTGCGTCTGGTGGCTCTGGGGTATCAGGCACACCTTATGTCGAATGAAATCATGGGTCAGGCGGCTGTGGGGGCCTCCATGCAGAATGGCGACGTTTTCGTTGGGGTGATGATGACCGCTTTATCGCCCAGCGTCTCAGTCGCAGTAAAAATGGCGCGCGAGGCGGGCGTTTACACTGTGGGCGTGGTAGGCGCACTCAATAATCCGATCGCGGCCGTGGTTGACGCGGTGCTGCTGGCGCCGGCTAACTCTATGGGCCCGATGCCTTCGTGGAGCGCGATCGCCGCGCTGCTGCAAGGATTGACTCAGGCACTCGCGTTGCAAAATCGTGAGCCCGCGGCCAACTGGTTGCTGAATTCGGATCACTATCGCCAACTGGTCTTGGCAACACTCAAAGTCCAACTTGAAGGCATTCGCGACACTTTGCAGACTTTCAGCAGCGCACCTGAGCCTTCATTGCAGAACGTTGGGGCCACCCCCAGCTAGACCCGCCGCCTGACGATTGGCCGCGGAACTGCCGATAGACTGACTGAAGGGCTCGACTTGCACAAGGGCGCCGAGTCCTAATATTGCAGTGATGTATCCCAAATAATTCTCGTTGAAGAAGCGCGACGCGAAGAAGAACGCGGTCAGAAACAACGCGTATCCCCAGAGTGCCCTTCCCGGCGTGTTTTCGATCATCTGACGCCGAAGCAACCCTACGAACAATGGCGCGCCGACCAGCAGCTCGGGCAGCCAAAATGGCCAATAGGCAAAACGGCTCTTGACCCAGCCCAGCGCAAGGAGCAGATTCGACGCGCCCCAGCCCCAAATCTGATAGGCTGTATCGGACGTGCCGTTGGACCACCGCCAGACATCATCGTACAGGGCGGCCGGATTCCAGGCGAGGTAAGGCCCGACAACCAACACGACGACGGCCAGCGCCGGCCAGCCGGCCTGCCAGGCGCGGCTCAACCAGGTCAGCGGGCGCCGCCACAGTTCCGTTGGGTCGCCGCCTGCAACCAACAGCAGATAGAACGGCGCCAGAAACCATGCGGTGGGCTTGCTGGCGCATGCCAGACCGAAGGCGGCTGCCGAACCCCACAGCCATCCTCGCGCCGGCCCGGCTTGGCGCGCCCTGGACCACAGCCAGAGGCTCAGCACCACCCAGGCCAGCACAAAGCTATCGTTCTGCCCATAAATGATATCCGAACCCATGATAGGATTCAGGCCGATCAGCATCACCAGCAGGAGCTTGTGGGTGCGGACGCGGGAAAGCCCCGGCAGCAACAGCAAAGTCAGGGCAAAGAGCAGCAGGTAAACGAAGCGCTGGTCGTACCAGCCGATGACCGCATCGGAGAGTATCCGAAACGGCGCCGAAAACAGGAATGTCCACGGCAGATAGGGATAGTGGTAGAGCGCCGTGCGGAACTCGTTGATGCCCCACTCGGCCATCGGCGTGTCGAGGTAATCTTCGACGTAAGGATTGCGGCCCTGGAGCAGGTAGTCGATGGTGGCTTCGGTCTGGATGACGCCTCCATCGTGGCTGTAGCTGGCCGGGCCGCTGCCCTGCCGCAACAGCGTCAGCTTCAAGGCCGGGGCAAACACGGTCAGCACGACGATGCCCCAGATGAGAACGAGCTTTGCCCAGTAGCGTCCCCGGGCGGGCCACAATTCGTCTACCAGCAGATACGCCAGCAAGCACCCGATCGCCCCGACGATGAGCAGCAGGCCCACGGGGTCCACGAGCTGTTGCTGCGCCAAAAGCTGCAGCGTCTCCGGCGGCAGCAGTTGCCCCAGCCAGGGATGGCGCGCAACGTCGTTTTGGCGCAAAGGCAGCACGGCCGCATCGGCCAGGGTGTCGATGCGGATGCGGGCAATCACAAGAACCGCCAGGAGCAAGGCATCCAGGCGGCGAACGAAGGGCGGGGTAGAGGCATGGTCTGGCATGGCCGGATTATACCGCAGAGTGGGATCTTTGGGTAGTGGGTTGGCCTGAAAAACTTATCCCAGCGGTTGCCAGCCTGACTTGCATTTCCGCCTTGTCTTTTATGGCACAAGGTTCTATAATCGTAACTCAAGTTGAGACGTCAAGTTACCGTGCTGGGCCGTGCAACAGGGGTGCAATTATGATGGATGAGAAAGCGGGCCATTTGGCCGATATGGATCTGTTCCGCGAGTTGTCGGACCGGGATATGGCGGAGTTGGACCGTGTGATCACCCTCACCAATGTTTCACGTGGGCGCGTGTTCTATCAGCCCGAAGATCTTGGCGAGGTGCTGTTTCTCATCAAACAGGGCCGGGTGCAACTCTATCGCATTTCCCCGGAAGGCAAGAAATTGGTGATCGCGACCTTGGGGCCCGGCGCACTCTTCGGCGAGATGGCGTTGTTAGGCCAGCAGATGCACAGCGCGTTCGCCGAGGCGCTGGAGGACTGTCTGATCCTGGTGATGAGCCGCGCGGATCTGGAGCGGCTGATCCTCAGCAAGCCGGCTGTGGGATTGCGCATGTTGGAGATGACCAGTCGACGCTTGAACGACGCTGAAGCGCGGCTGAAGGACATGGCCTTCAAAGGCATCCCCGCACGGCTGGCTTCTCTGCTCTTGCGATTGGCTGACGAGCGCGATGCCAACGATATCGTGGGCCTCACCCATCAAGATCTGGCTGAGACCATCGGCACCTACCGCGAGACCGCCACCCAGGTGCTCAACGACATGAAGCTGGCCGGCCTCATTGAAATTGGCCGCAAGCGGATCGGCATCCTGGACCGCGCGCACCTGGAGGAATTGGCGAGGAGCTGACGCCGGGCGGGGGCGGCAGGTTTCGTAGGCGCGCTTCCATTCTGTGGCGCAGTTTGACAAAATCTCGCGACCGCGATTAGAATGACGGCACCTTGTAACAGACGACACATTTGTGTTGCCTGATCCTGCCAACATCATCCACGCCAGGAGGAGCAATATGCCACACGTGATTTTCGACCTGTGCATCCGCGACGGCGCCTGTGCTGAGGTCTGCCCGGTGGAATGCATCGTGCCAGGTCAGCCCGAAGAGGAATGGCCCTGGTTCTACATCGATCCCGATACCTGCATCGACTGCGGGGCTTGCCAGCCCGAGTGCCCGGTGGATGCCATTCGACCCGAAGAAGAGTTGGGCACTGAATTTCCGGAGTATGTCGGCGCGACGCAGAAGAACGCTGATTTCTTCAAGATCGGCCCCGGCTACGCCGCAAAGGGATAGCTCGTTTTCGGTATGTGTTTACAACTAGGCCCCTGCTTTGGCAGGGGCCTAGTTTTTCGGCGGTTAAGGGCGTTTATCCTTGAGCCGGTTGCTCGGGAGCGCCCCAGGAAGGCTTGCTGGTCATGGCTGCTGATCGAGCAGAGCGGATGTATCCCGCACGCCCAATGGTCGGTGTGGGGGCGGTGGTATGGAACGGCCAGCAAGTGCTGCTGGAACGGCGCGGGCAGCCACCCGCTCTGGGCGCGTGGTCACTGCCCGGCGGTTTGGTGGAAACCGGTGAGACGGTTGAGCTGGCGGTGCAGCGCGAAGTGCGCGAAGAGTGCAACATCGAAGTCGAGGTTGGCCCGCTGCTCGGTTTGTTCCAACCGATTCAGCATGACCCCGATGGTCGCGTTCGGTATCATTTTGTCGTGCTGGACTTCATAGCCCATTATCGCAGTGGGGAGATCCAGGCCGGCGATGATGCCGCCGATCTGTGCTGGGTGGCGCCCACTGACCTGGCGCGCTATGAGCTTCTGCCGGCCACGCGCGAGATGATCGACCGCGCTTTGGCGATCGTGAGGGCCGCACCCTGAACGGCGTCTGATTTCAACGCGAATAAGTGGCGTGCGCCGCAGTGTCGCGGCGCAACCCCTCTGCCAATGGAGGCACGATGTTTCAAGATTTTTCTGCTGCGGCCGCGTTCGTGAGCGAACACGGTATCCGGATGATCGATCTCAAGTTCAGCGACCTGTGGGGCCGCTGGCACCATGTCACCCTCTCGGCCAGTGAATTCACCCCCAGCCTGATGTCGTCCGGTGTCGGGTTCGATGGTTCCAGCGTCGGGCTGCGAAGCGTCAAATCGGGCGATATGGCTCTGATCCCGGATCTTGCCACGGGAATCTGCGACCCGTTCTGGGAAGCACCCACCCTCAGCTTCATCTGCTCGGTGGTCGATGCGACGACCAAGGCCCCCTTTTTTCGCGATCCGCGCGTGATTGCCGCCAGGGCGGAAGCCTACATGCGCGAGTCCGGCATCGCCGATGCCAGCTATTGGGGCCCTGAATTCGAGTTTTATGTTTTCGATAGCGTGGCGTTCGAGAATGGCGTTAACATGGCCAGCTATCGAGTGGACTCAGGGGAAGCGGATTGGCACAGCGCTGAGGGCGGACATGGCCACTACGTGCCGCTGCATGGCGGTTATCACGCCATTCCACCCAAAGACCAGCTCTTCAATCTGCGCACGCGCATCACGCTGGTGCTGGAGAGCGTGGGCGTGCCGGTGAAATATCACCACCATGAGGTGGGCGGTCCCGGCCAGTGCGAGATCGAGACGCCGCTCATGGGCTTGCTTGCGGCCGCCGATGCGAGCCAATTGATCAAATACGTAGCGAAGATGGTCGCCCGCCAGGGCGGCCAGACCGTTACGTTCATGCCCAAACCGCTTTATGGTGAGGCCGGCAACGGCATGCACTTCCACCAACACCTGTTTCGGGATGGCATCAACCAGTTTTACGACCCCGCAGGCTATACGCTTCTTAGCCAGACGGCGCTGTACTACATCGGCGGTCTGTTGACCCATGCGCCGGCGCTGCTGGCCTTCACGAACCCCAGCACGAACTCCTATCGCCGCCTGGTGCCCGGTTACGAAGCCCCGGTGAACTGCTTCTTTTCGGCGGGCAATCGCAGCGCCGCGATCCGGGTGCCCAAGTATGCGACTCAGCCGGAAAAGGTGCGCATGGAGTTTCGGCCGCCCGACGCCACCTGCAACCCCTATCTCGCGATGGCGGCCATGCTGATGGCCGGCCTGGATGGCGTGCGCCGGCGCATCGATCCCACGGCGGCCGGCTTCGGGCCCATCGATGAAAACATTTTCGACTGGTCGCCAGAACGCCGCGCTGGTATCAAGGGCCTGCCGACCTCGCTGCGGGAGGCGCTCGATGCGCTCAAGGTCGATCATGATTTCCTCATGGCTGGGGAGGTCTTCGATGATGAGTTGATCACGGATTGGATCAAAGCAAAGACCGCCGAGTATTACCAGGTGCGCAACCGCCCCCATCCGTACGAAGT
>JAPKMS010000476.1 GCA_026645775.1 Anaerolineae bacterium | reverse complement strand
CGCGCCGCAAAACTGGGTTGCGTCGTCGTCAAAAACCCGACAGCCGAGGCACTCGCCGGAAGTTTCTAAGCAGCAATACCGCAACCCGGCCATGCTCCCGGCCGGCGCGGTGTTGGTCGTCGGCAGCGGCCAGTCGGGCTGCCAGATCGCCGAGGAACTGCTCAAGGCCGGCCGGCGGACCTTCCTGAGCGTGGGCAGCGCGGGTCGCGTGCCGCGGCGTTACCGGGGCAGGGACACCTACCAATGGCTGGCTCTGGCCGGTTTCTTTGACCGGACACCGGATAAGCTGCCCTCGCCCCAGGCCAAGTTTGCGGCCAATCCCCACGTCTCCGGCGCGGGGGGCGGACACAACCTGAATCTGCACCAGTTCGCCGGCGACGGCATGACGCTGCTGGGCCACCTGCGCGGCGCGGATGATGGCCGGCTCGCTCTGGCGCCTGATCTGTATGAAGGGTTGAAAAAAGCGGATCAGTTTGAGGCTCAGGCGCTCGGCATGATTGACGGCTATATCGCCCGCAGCGGGCCGGCTGCGCCGCCGGAGCGGTTGCCGATTCTGCGGGACGGTTTCGATCAGCCGCAGATCACTGAGTTGGATGTGCGGGCAGCGGGGATCACGACAGTCATCTGGGCGGCCGGCTACAGCTTCGACTTCGATCTGATTAAGCTGCCCGTGACCGATGGTGACGGCTTCCCGCGGCAGCAACGCGGGGTCACGGCTTTTCCCGGCCTGTATTTTATGGGCCTGCCCTGGCTGCACACGCAGAAATCGGGCCTGCTGCTCGGCGTGGGCGATGACGCGGCGTTCATCGCCGACCATATCGCGAACCACAAACAAGACGCGTGAGGGAGAGACCACCATGTTACTCGTACGTGATGTATTCCAGGCCAAGTACGGCAAAGGCGACGATCTTGTCGCCCTGTTCCAGGAGATCACGGATCATTGGCAGCGCGAGCAACACAACGTCAAAATGCTCGACCATCGCATCCTGACCGATGCCAGCGGCCCGTTCTTCACCGTGGTGACTGAGCTGGTTGTGGAGGACTTCGCCGCATGGCAGCAGTTCATGGCCGAGGAGTTTGCCATGCCGGAGTTCGGTGATTGGTTTGCCCTCATGACACAAGTCACCGACTCAGGCCGGCGCGAATTCTACACTGTAGTTGTGTAGATTTTCAAAAGAGTGAACTCAGATTCGATACCCCCTCCTTGCCAGCCAGGATCGGTTGCGTTATGATGGGCAAGGAGGGCACTCATGAACAAAACGATCATCCCTGCTGTTGGCCCGGGCTTCATGGCGCGCGACGGGTTGGCGCCCCAGCCTGAGCCGTGGGAAGACGGTCTGCGGGCAGACACCGGGCCAGGCAGCTTCGAGTGGTGGTACTTCGACGCGCACCTGGACGACGGCTCGACCGCGGTGATGACCTACGCGACTAAACCGCTGCTCCAGCGGACCGACCCGCTGACACCAGTGCTGACGCTGGCGATCACACGGCCCGATGGCCACAAGCTGAGTGCGCTGAAACTTTACGGATCCGGCGAGTTTGCGGCGGCCCGCGATGTCTGCAATGTGCAGGTAGGGCCAAGCTGGGCGCGCTTTGTACGGCCTGAAAGGCTGACTGACACCTCCCAGGTCTCCCCCTGGGGCTACGAGATACACGCGGAACTGGACAACCTGGCCGCCGACCTGACCTTCGCCGGCATCGTGCCGCCGTGGCGGCCCGGCGCGGGCAAAAATTACTACGGTGATGCACTGACCCACTACTTCGCATGGTTCCCGGCCATTCCCTTTGGGACAGTGCAGGGCACGCTCACCTATGACGGCCAAACGCGGCCCGTGACCGGCGTCGGCTATCACGACCACAACTGGGGCAATATCGGCCTGGATGCGGTGATGTCGCATTGGTTCTGGGGACGGGCCCACGTGGGAGACTTCTCACTCATTTATGTGGAGATGGTCAGCAACCGGGCATACGGCGACGTCAAGCTGCCGGTCTTTCTGTTGGCCAAGGGCGATCGCATTTTGACCGGCGATGGCCGTCCGCTGAGCCTGGTAACCGGCGACATCATGCAGCACCCCGGCGGGCGTAGCTACCCGCGGCGGCTGGATTGGCGGTGGGCCAACGAAGAGGGGCAGGTCAGCCTCTCGCTACGCGACCCGCAGGTGATCGAGGCCACGAGCCTTCTCGGCCTCCTCCCGCCCTGGAAGCGCGCATTGGCCCGCCTGGCCGCCAACCCATATTACTTTCGCTTCAATGCCCAATCGGAACTGGCGGTAGATCTGGCAGGCGTGCGCGAGACAGTGCGAGGGCCGGCGTTGTACGAGCTCATGCTGCTGCGGTAGCACAAGATCAAGCCGGGCCACATCCCGAAGAGGCAGCCCGGCTGATCGATGGTGAACGCTGGCTCGCAGGCTATTTGATCGGCCAGTAGATTGACAGCTTCATGTCCTGGGGCGGCTCGTTGGGGTCCGGTTCCTCGTCGTACAGCTCGAAGTCCGGCGCCTCGGCGTGCTCGTGGCCCGTCCGCGGCTGCCACTCCTCGGTGATCGTGCGGTAGGTGGCGCCGATCGTCCCCACGGTGCAGGGGAACACAGCGTACTTCTGCGCGGGCACGGTTACGGACATCATGCCTTCCGGGAGCGCCTCCACCTCGGAGACCCCGGCGCCGGCGATGTACCACGGCTCCTCCTCGTTGGGCATGCCGAAGCACAATCCAACCACAGGGCCGCAGAAGTGCTTGATCTCGCCGCAGCGGGCGTTGAACTGATCCCACACCACCCCGATCTCGTTGTTCTCGACCCCGCCCTCGTAGGGCGGGGCGCTGACGAAGCCGGTGAACGGCAGGCCGACGACGGTGAATGCCGGTTTGGTAACGATGCGCGGTTCCATAGAGTTTTCCTCCTTGTGTCCACTGGTCGTGAGTGTTGAAATGGGCTGCACCGGAAGCTGAAGCTCGGTGACGAAGCGGCCCGGATCAGGATTCGCTTCGAGGCCTTGCAGATAGATCTCGCGGTTGGGGCCACTGGCCCGGTAACCGTTGGCCTGCATCCACGCCGTCAGCGCACGGTATGCACCGGAGATACGGTCGTAATCGCCCGTATGCACCAGGCTGGCAGTTGCCGGGCTGCCGGGCAGGTCGTGCACGGTCACCCGCGCGTTGCCGCGCACCCGGCCCTCCAGCGGCACGGCCACCTCGACGTCCGCGCCCCGATCGCGGTACTCGGCGTCGTAGTAGATCGCCAGGCAGGGCGCTAGCGGATCGGCCGCGATCCCGCGGCCGGCCAGGTAGCTCCGCAGCTCGGCGATCAGCCCGCCGATGTCGCGATACCCGGCGATGGTGTCGCGGATGCCCGCGACCTGCTGCGGCCGGATCGGCTTCACCAGCACCTCGTAGCGCGGCTGGCGGCCTTCCTGCTCGATCTGGCGCAGCCGGGCGGCCACGCGCGCCAGCCGGGCCTGTTCGGCCTGCACCTGGTGCGCGATCTCGGCCTGACGCAGCTTCATCAGCCGCTGGAGCTCGCCGATAGGCAGGTCTTCCCGCAGCAGCCGCTCGATCTGCGCCAGCGGGAAGCCCAGCTCGCGCAGCGCCAGCAGCCGGTTGAGCCGCGGCAGTTGACTCAGCGCGTAGTAGCGGTAGCCTGTGTAGCGGTCCACCCAGTCGGGCCGCAGCAGCCCCAGCTCGTCGTAGTAGCGCAGCGTCTTCACCGACACCTGCGCCAGTTTCGAGAACTCCCCGATCTTCAGCATCTCAGCTCCCCGATGTTCATTCACCGCCGGCCGGCAGCGTCACTGCTACTATACACCCTCCAGCGGGGGGAGAGTCAAGTGCCCAGTTTGAGTTTACGATACTCGAGCCCCCTGACCCGAAAATGGGACGCGGACTACGCAGACGACGCGGAGGACGCGGATAGAAGCCGAGCGCCAATGGACGGATCACGTCAATTCGCGTATAATGGCCGTGATGATCTATTGGGAGCCAACATGCCCGTTGACCAGGAAACCGCGTTCCATATCCAGCAGGCGTTCACCGATCTAGGCCTGCGCCCATCTGGCGCGGCCGTCGAACCACCCCCCCTGACGCGCGAGATGATTCAGCGCGATGTACAGGCCGCGTTTGCCGAATTGGATCCGCAGCAGTTGGCGATCGCGCGGCGCATGACGCCGGCCGAACGCTTCGCCCTGGTCTGCGATCTGAATAAGTTTCTCCGAAATGCGGTCATTGCAGCGATTCATGAGCAACGTTCGGGCCTCTCTGAAGCTAAATTTCAACAAGAGTTTCTCAAACGCATGGGGATACATCTAGATGATCGAGCCTGACTTCAAGAGTTTTTTGCACTCCATCGTCGAAACGCTGGACCGTTTGGGCCTGCTCTATGCGATCGGCGGCTCGGTTGCCAGCTCGATCTATGGCGAGGCGCGTTCAACGCTCGACGTGGACATCAGTGTGATGCTCCCGCTGGAGCAGATCAGGCCGTTTGCCGAAGCTTTCCAGGCCCTGGGCTACTACGCGTATGTGGAGGCGATTTTTGACGCGCTCATTGCCCATCAGCCCTTTAACATTATTGATGCCCGACGCGGATTCAAGGCCGACATTTTCCCAGTAGATCCCGATCAGCCGACGGAGCAAGAACACCAGGTGTTTCTGCGCAGCCAACGCCGCATCTACGACCAGGCAGATGGCGCAACCGCGGAGATCTATGCGCCTGAAGACGTTATCGTCTACAAGCTGAAATATTACCTTCTCGGCCGCATACCGAAGCATCTGCGCGATATCGGCGCGATCCTCTCGGTGCAAGGCGATTCCCTGGACACCGTTTACATCGCGTCATGGGCCGCTCGAATCGGCGCAGGCGAAATCTGGGATGCGCTCCTGGCTAGTTATCGCGGCTCCCAACCATGAAACTTGTCGCCGACCTCCACATCCACTCGCATTTTTCGCGCGCCACCAGCAGCAACCTGACCTTCGAGCACCTGGCCCGCTGGGCGCAGCTCAAGGGCATCCACGTCGTCGGGACGGGCGATATCGCGCATCCTGGCTGGCTGGCGGAGATGCGCGACAAGCTGGCGCCGGCCGAAGAGGGCCTGTTCCGGCTGCGCGACGATCTGGCGGCCGCGGTCGAAGCCGACGTGCCGCCCGCCTGCTGCGGCCCGGTGCGCTTCATCCTCGGCGGCGAGATCAGCAACATTTACAAGCGCGGGGACCGGACGCGCAAGGTTCACAACCTCGTCTTCGCGCCGTCGTTCGACGCGGTCGAGCGGCTGCAAGCCCGGCTGGAGCGCATCGGCAACATCCGCTCCGACGGCCGGCCGATTTTGGGGCTGGACTCGCGTGACCTGCTGGAGATCGTGCTGGAGACCGATCCCGGATGCCACCTGATCCCCGCGCACATTTGGACGCCGTGGTTCTCGCTGCTCGGCTCCAAGTCGGGCTTCGACTCGGTCGAGGCGTGCTACGCCGACCTCGCCCCGCACATCACCGCGCTGGAGACCGGCCTCTCGTCCGACCCGCCGATGAACTGGCGCGTGTCCGCGCTGGATGGCTACACCCTGGTCTCCAACTCGGACGCGCACTCGCCGGAGAAGCTGGGCCGCGAGGCGAACCTGTTCGACTGCGAGCTGGCGTACGGCGCGCTGTTCGATGCGCTTCTCCCCTCGCCCGCGCACGGGAGAGGGGCCGGGGGTGAGGGCCTCGTCGGCACCCTTGAATTCTTCCCCGAAGAAGGCAAATACCACTTCGACGGCCACCGCGCCTGCAACGTCGCCTGGGACCCGCCGGCGACCCGATCTCACGGCGGCCTCTGCCCGGTCTGCGGCAAGCCTGTTACCGTGGGCGTGATGCACCGCGTCGAAGAACTGGCCGACCGGCCGGTTGGCGTCCGCCATGCCCACGCGGCGCCCTTCGCCAGCCTGATCCCGCTGCCCGAAGTGTTGGGCGAGGTTTACAGCGTGGGTGCGGGCTCCAAGCAGGTGCATGCCGAATACATGAAGCTGCTGACCCGCCTGGGCCCGGAGCTGACGATCCTGCGCGAGACACCCCTGGCGGACATCACGGCCGCGGGCGGCGAGCGGTTGGCCGAAGGAATCGGCCGCATGCGCCGCAGGGAGATCGTCGCCCAGCCCGGCTACGACGGCGAGTTCGGCGTGATCCGGGTTTTTGCCGGTGCGCGGGTGTCCCAGACGCAGATCGGGTTGTTTGGGGAGGAGGGAGAGACCAGGGATCAGGGATCAGGGATCAGGAGCCAGGCGATAAAAGCGCCGGTGCATGGTGAGCAGCCACTTGACCTGTTCGCCATCGCGGAAGCGCCCGCGCCCTACACGCCCGACACGCAATCCCACGGGGACGCTGCGCAGCCAGAAATACGCACCACGCAACACGCACCACGTACCACATCCACCCTCAACCCCGACCAACGCGCCGCGGTCCGCTGCACCGACCGGCCGCTGGTCATTGTCGCCGGGCCGGGCACGGGCAAAACGCGCACGCTGACGGTCCGCATCGCGTACCTGATCCTGGAGCAGGGAGTCGCGCCGGAGCAAGTCCTGGCGATCACCTTCACCAACAAGGCCGCGGGGGAGATGGCAGAGCGGTTGGGTGGTTTGTTGGGGGGTGAGGTCGCCGGGCGTGTGACGATCAAGACGTTCCACGCGTTCGGTGCGCGGCTGCTTCGGGAGCACGCAGCGCGGCTGGGCCTCAGCCCAGAATTTGTCATCCTCGGCGAGGAGGACCGGGCCTCGCTGCTCAAGCAGGCGTGCCCGGAGCTGAAGGCGCGGGAGGCGGAGGCCGCGCTGGCGCAGATCTCGGCGGCGAAGGGCCTCCGATTGAAATCGGAGTCTGGCACGCCAAGTCCGCTGAAGCGGACTGACGAAGCCCTGCCCCAGTCGGCTTCAGCCGACTTTGCGTATCAGGCTGCGGTTTCAACCGCAGACCTCTACGAAGCCGCGCTCCGCGCCAGTGATGCCGTCGATTTCGACGACCTGATCCTCCTGCCTATCCGCCTCCTCGAAGAACATCCTGATGTCCTGGCGGCCGTCCGGGCGCGCTACCGCTGGATATCGGTGGACGAGTACCAGGACGTGAACGCGGCCCAATACCGTCTGCTGCGGCTGCTGACGGGGGAAGGGGAAACCAGGAAACAAGGAGACAAGGAGACTGGGGGGACGTGGCCCAACCTGTGCGTCATCGGCGATCCCGATCAGGCGATCTATGGCTTCCGCGGGGCGGATCGGCGCTACTTCCTTCAGTTTGAGCAGGACTACCCCGGCGCAGTGACGCTCAGCCTCAGCCGCAACTACCGCTCCAGCCAGCGCATCCTCGATGCGGCCGTGCAGGTGATCGCCCGCAACCCCGACCGCAGGTCGGTCGAGATCCTGGCCGAGTTCGCCGACGAGGTCAAGCTCGACGTCTACCGCGCGCCCACCGACCGGGCCGAGGCCGAGTATGTCGTCCATCAGATCGAGGGGATGGTGGGCGGCACCAGCCACTTCTCATTGGATTCGGCGCGCGTCACCGGGGAGACACCGGCTGCGGCGCGCTCGTTTGCGGATTTCGCCGTGCTCTACCGGCTGGGCGCGCAGAGCCGGCTGCTCATCGAGGCGTTCGACCGCTCCGGCATCCCGTATCAGACGGTGGGGCAAACGTCGCTCTACGAGACCAAGGCCGTGCGCGAGGTCTTGGCGCACCTGTGGCAGGTGTATAACCCGCGGGCGCCGCTGCTGGGTGTGCAGGCTCTAGCAAGTCGGGCGAAGAGTGGGGCTTCGCAATCCGGAATCAAGGCTTCAGCCGGTTTCTCTGGATTACGAGCGCAACCGGCTAAAGCCTCGATCCCGGAGACCTATGGATTTCCGGCCGACCAACTTGTCGCCCGGTTGATCGAGCAGATCATCGAGCGGCTGGCGGAAGGGCGCAAGAAAGCGATCAGCGACGCTGACGCGGAGCGGCTGCGCCAGCTCGCCCTGCGCGCCGTGCCGTTCGGCGACCGCCTGGCCGATTTCCTCGAATCCACCGCCTTGCAAAGCGAGACCGACGCCTACGATCCCCGCGCCGACCGGGTGACGCTGATGAGCCTGCACGCGTCGAAGGGCTTGGAATTTCCCGTGGTGTTCATCGTGGGGTGCGAGGAGGGGCTGCTGCCATACGTGCG
>JAPKMS010000066.1 GCA_026645775.1 Anaerolineae bacterium | reverse complement strand
TCAAGGATCCCAAGTATGCCCACGACTTCCTGGTCGGAAAAATATGCGATCGCCGCCGCGCTCTTGCTCCTGGTCCTGGTGCTGGCAGATAACGCGCGCATCATGTTGATCATCTCGATCATCGGCCTGGCGGCAGGCTTCTGGGTGGCTCGGCAGGGGGAGTTGCGCCGCATGGCCCTGGTGGCGATCGCTGCCTTCGCCATGACGCTGGTGATCGCCGTCTTTACCCTGTTGCGCTGAGAAAAGCCACCGCCAAAGGAGGACTATGGGCAAACGCGGCGAAGGTTGGTTCGTCCTGCAACTGGTGCTCTTCGCAGTGATCTTGTTAGCGCCGCGTGTGCCCGCGGTAACGCTTCCACTCTGGCTGCGCGCGCTCGGTGCGGTGACCCTGGCCGGCGCTGGGGTCTTTGGCACGGGCGGGGTGCTGGCGCTCGGCCGCAATCTGACGCCGTTTCCCAAGCCGATCGAAGGCGGGGAGCTGGTCACAACGGGCGTGTACAGCATCGTGCGCCACCCGATCTACACGGGTCTGATCCTGGGCACGCTGGGCTGGGGGCTGCTGAGGGCCAACCTGTTGGGTGTTATGCTGGCGGTGGTACTGCTCGTCTTTTTTGACCTGAAATCGCGCCGCGAAGAGCAGTGGTTGCGCGAGGCGTATGCCAGTTACGCCGCGTACCAGCAGCGCGTGCGTAAGCTGATCCCGTGGGTGTATTGAAGAGCGACCGGGGGCCGGGGATTACCGCTCAGCGCCTGACTTGGCCGATACCTGAGCTCTCGTCCCCAGCTCCCGATCCCTAAAGCCGCCGCCCTTACATCCAGCCCTGCTTACGGGCAAAATCGGATAGGACGGGGAGCTCGACCCGCTTGCCGTTGTAGGCTTGCAGCGCATAGTAGAGCGCCAGCAGGTGCGGCACGAAGAAGATCACCCACAGGCAGGCGAAGCCGATCCCCAGGGTGACGACGCCCAGGATGACGTAGGCGATCCCCGCCAGGATCTCGTAGACCCCCGCAGCCGCGTAGAATAGCAGTGACGAAACCGCGTGATGGCGCTGGAACGGCCGGTTCTTGCTGGAAGTCGACAACAACTGGATGACCGAGACCAACGGCAGTTGCAGCAACACCATCGATGCCCAGGTCAGCGCCGCCATCAAGCGGTCATCGCTGGTTGACTCAGTGACCGGCTCAACCGGGGTTTGTGGCGTCTCGGTCGGCGGCAGGACCGGTGGCGTGACGGGCGGCAGCTCAAAGGAGCGGGGCTCGACCACCGGCTCGACGATCGGGACCTCGATCACCGGCTCCGGCTGCGGGATCTCGGCCGCGGCTCGAGCGACCGCCTCGACAATGGGTGTCTCGAGCACCGGCTCGACCGGCGTCAACTCCGACCGCAGATCGTCGAGTTCAGACGTTACCCGCTGCGCGGCCTCGCTCAGCTTCTCCGACAAGACATCTTCGAGATGCTCCGGCGCTTGAGGCGCATTCTCCAGCGTCCACGATTCCGGCGCTGCCGGTTCGGGCTGGGTGATCTTGGATTCTTCTTCAGACATGGTTTCCTCCGTTCGGTCGCTGCAAGCGTTGTGCTGATGCAGCCCACGTCCTTCAATACGCAGGCCCCTGACAGAAGTTTCGTGCGACCGCCCGGCGCCGGCCTGCAACCCCGTGCATCATTTCACGTATAACATTGTACCAGTGGCCCTTATGGATGCACCCACTGGCATAATTGTCATGGAGGACAAAGATGAAAAATCTCAAAGGCACAGTGTGGCTCGGCGCATTGCTGGTCATCATGGGCATCGTGTTCTTGCTGCAAAACTTTGGCCTGTTCAGCGGCGTCGAGCAGTTGGTCTGGGTCGTCCTGTTCGGCCTCGCCGGCCTGGCGTTCCTGTGGGTCTTTGGGCGCGACCGCGAACAGTGGTGGGCGATCATCCCCGGCTTCACCCTGTTGGGGCTGGCGCTGCTGGTCGGGTTAGGCGATCGGCTGGGCGCCTGGGGGGGCGCCTTGTTCATGGCCGCCATCGGGCTCAGCTTTTGGACCATCTACGCCATCCGGCGGGAATTCTGGTGGGCCATCATCCCAGGCGGTGCGCTCGTCAGCCTGGCGGCGATGATCGGCATCGCGGAGATGGGCGGCGGAGAGGAGTCCGTGGGGATCTTCTTCTTGGGCCTGGCCGCCACCTTCTTGCTGGTCTATCTGGCGCCCACCGCGGAAGGCCGCATGAAGTGGGCGTTGATCCCGGCCGGCGTGCTGGTGGTGATGGGGGCGCTGTTCACCATGTCCATGGGCGGGGTGACCGCGTATTTCTGGCCGGCGGCGTTGATCCTGGCCGGCGCGTACCTGGTGGTGCGGTCGCTGATGGGCCGCCGGGGCTAAACGGATCGGATGAGGGAGGAAGTATGAGCAATCGGCTGTATCGAAGCCGCACGGATCAGATGATCGGCGGCGTGTGTGGTGGCCTGGGGCGCTATTTGAAGATCGACGCGAACATCATCCGGCTGCTGTTCGTGCTGCTGGGGCTGGGCAACGGCGCCGGCCTGATCCTTTACCTGGCGCTGTGGGTGATCCTCCCCTACGAGGGGGAGGGCGAGGCGGGGGCCAGCAATACGGTGCACTCGGGCGCGGATGAGATCGCGCAGCGCATGCGCGCCATGGGCGAAGACGTACAGCACGCCTTCCGCCAACCCAATTCGAAAACCGGCGCGCTCGTCGGCGGGGGACTGATCATCCTGGGCCTGATCTTCCTGGTTGATAACCTGAATCTGCCCTGGCTGCGCTGGCTGCGGTTCGATGTGATGTGGCCTGTCCTGATCATTGCCCTCGGCGCGGTGATGATCTGGCGCCAGCTTCGTAAGAGTTGATCTCGAAGATTCTAACCGGGGGTGAATCTATGGAAGAAAAGAAGACACACCGCGAAGGGCTGGTTTGGCCGGTGATCTTGATCAGCGCCGGCATCATGTTTCTGCTGAACAACCTGGGCCTGTTGAGCTGGAACATCTGGGGGACGCTGTGGCGGCTCTGGCCGGTGCTGCTGATCGCCGTCGGCCTGGATATCCTGGTCGGCCGGCGCTCGCTCTGGGCATCGCTGGCGGTCGCGCTGTTGTTGGTGGCGGTGCTGGTCGGTGCGGTGGTGCTTGGCCTGCCGGGAGGGACGTCCGGCGGTGACGCCTTCGCCATCGAACGGACGGAGACGATCAACGAAGCGCTGCAAGGCGCCGAACGCGCCGACGTGGAAATCGGCTTCGGCGCCGGGACGCTGCACCTGGCCGCGCTGCCCGAAGGCAGCCCCGCTCTGCTCACCGGCGCCGCCGACCTGGGCCCCAACGAACAGTTGGCGATCAACCACAGCGGATCATCCGGCGCCGGCCGCCTGACGCTGCGCAGCCAGAACACTTTCCGGGTCACAAACTTCGGCGTCACCGAAAGCAAGAAAACCTGGGATCTGGAGCTGAATCGCGACATCCCGATCCGGCTCACGGTGAATACCGGCGTGGGGACGGCGACGCTCGATCTGGCGCGGCTGAACCTGTCCGAGCTGACCCTCGATGGCGGCGTGGGCGCGGCGACGGTTACCCTGCCGCCGCGCGGCCGGTATGACGTCATCGTAGATGGCGGCGTGGGAGAGATCACCCTGATCATTCCCCAGGACTTGGCTGCCCGCATCCGTGTGGATGGCGGCCTGGGCGACGTGACCGTGGACGGCGATTTCGACCGAGACGACAACGAGTATACTTCGCCCGGCTACAGCACGGCCCAAGACCGCGTGGATGTGAGCATCAGCGGCGGCATCGGCCGGATCCGCATCCGCAGGGCGCTCGAATAATCTCCCCGCGCCGCGGGGCTCCTAGCGTGCGACGCGCCCCCCAAGCGCGTCGCACGCCGCGCCTTGGCCAAGTCGTGGCTCTGCGCTATACTGGCCCAACCACAAAATCGGAGTGTGCCCGAGATGCCCAACGACCCTGCAATTCTGACGCAAGACCTGGGGCGCGTGTATAAGCTGCGCGGCCCCAAACGCAAAGAAGATGCCAAGGAACTGATCGCGCTGGACGGTGTGAACCTCACCGTGACGCGCGGCGAACTTTTCGGCCTGCTGGGGCCTAACGGCGCCGGCAAGACCACCCTGATCAAGATCCTGACCACCCTGTTACTGCCCACCCGCGGCACGGCGCAGGTCGACGGCCTGGATGTGACGCGCGAACCGCAGGAAATCCGCCGGCGCATCGCCACCGTCAGTGGTGGGGAGACCAGCGGCTACGGCCTGCTGACCGTCGAGGAAAACCTGTGGATGTTCGCCCGCTTCTACGGGCTGGACACCCCGGTCGCCAAGCAGCGGATCAACGAGCTGCTGGAGGTCGTCGGCATCACCGACCGCAAACGCACGAAAATCTCGGACCTGTCCACCGGCCTGCGCCAGAAGATGAACTTCATCCGCGGCTTCATCAGCGACCCGGACGTAGTGTTCCTGGACGAGCCGACCCTGGGCCTGGATGTGACCGCGGCCCGGCAGGTGCGCAGCTTCCTCAAGGAGTGGATGGCCAAGCATCCCGACCGTACGCTACTGCTGACCACCCACTACATGGCCGAGGCCGATGAGCTGTGCGGCCGGCTGGCCATCATCGACCGCGGCAAACTGCTGGCGGTGGATGCGCCCCTCGCGCTGAAGCACCGTTTGCAGCGCGAGGCCATCTTCAACCTGAAGGTGGCGCCGCTGGGACAGCGCCCAGACAACCAGGAAGGCGGGATCGAGGCCGTTCCGGGCGTGCGCCAGGTGACCGTGGCCGAACAGGACGGGGCCACGGAGCTGAGCCTGATCCTCGAAGGGGATGATGCGCTGGCGGGCGTGCTCGCTCACCTGAGCCGCCGCGGTTCGGGGCTGATCTCGCTGGAAAAGCGCGAGCCCACGCTGGAAGATGTCTTCATCGATCTGGTGGGCCGGCGGCTGGACGTGGACACGACGCAGCAAGGGAACGGGACGCATGAGTGACCCAGGGACGCGGGGACGCGGTGAGGGAGTGATGCAGTGACAACAAGCCTGGGATCATCGGTGCAGGACGGGGGACGCGTCCGCAAGGCGACGGGGGCGCGGCTGTTCTGGTACACCCTGTGGGCGCGGGCGTACCCGCGGATGGTGGGCGCGACGCGGGAGCGGAGCTGGCTCTTTTTCGAGACGCTGCTGCCGGTGCTGGGTGTTGCCGGCTACGTCTTCATCTATCGCGCCATCCAGGCGCCGCCGGAGTATGCCGGGTTCGCCGTGTTGGGCGGCGCGATGACCGCGTTCTGGCTGAACGTGCTGTGGAGCATGGCCAGCCAGCTCTACTGGGACAAGGACCAGGGCAACCTGGAGCTCTACGTCGTCAGCCCCGGGCCGATGATGGCGGTGCTGCTGGGCATGGCCGTGGGCGGCCTGGTGATGACCGCCACGCGGGCCACCATCATCCTGGTGGTGTGCTCGCTGCTGTTTCACGTGACCTACCAGATCGCCAGCGTGCCGCTGCTGATCCTGGTGTTTGCGGTGACGATGATCGCGCTCTACGGCATGGGGATGCTGTTTGCGTCCGTCTTCCTGGTGGCCGGCCGCGAGGCGTGGCACCTCTCCAACCTGATGCAGGAGCCGATCTACCTGGCATCCGGTTTCTACTTCCCGGTGAAGGCGATGGGCGCCTTCGTGGCGACCGCCGCGTCAATCATCCCGCTGACGTTGGGGCTGGACGCCATGCGCCAGTTGATCTTCGCCGGCGACCCGACGCTGGGTTTCCTCTCCGTGCAGGTGGAGCTGAGCGTGCTGGCCGTGCTGGCCGTGATCTTCCTCGCTGCGGCTGCGTTCGCGCTCGCCCGGCTGGAGGAAGTGGGCCGCCGCGAGGGGCGGTTGATCGAGCGGAGACGGTGAGATGACCGCTGCCCACTTGCAGGATTCTACGGGTGGCCCGCCGCCTCGGGCCCCGGGCTTGCTCCGGAGCCAGCTGCTCACGGCAGTCCTCGTCATTCTGCTGGGGACGGGCAGCGTGCGAACGGCCCTCCTCGTCCTGCGCGATCCGGTCATCGGTTATGCAAACTCCTGGGATATGCAAAGATTGGAAAACTGCCTGGGCATCTCCCCCCGGGATGTCCCACGCGAGGAGGCATCCCCGCGCCAGACACAGCAAATCTATGTGCTGGACGGGCGGATTGATACCCCCGGATGCCTGGCGTCATCACAGATCCTGCTGCTGGGGCCGGCCGTGTTGGTGCTGCGCGCGATCCGCTCAGTGACTGGAAACCCGGTCTTCGACATCCGCTTCGTCGGTGCAGCCCTGGCGCTGTGGTTTGCGCTGATGGCCGTGGGCTTCAGCGGCTATTTTTTCAGGAGGGGTGAACGCGGGCTGGCGCTGGTGAATGCCCTGGTCTTCTGCCTGATCGTCGCCGATCCCACGAACACCTTGTTCCTGAACACCTTCTACGCGGAGCCTGCGGCCGTCCTGTTCGCGTGGCTTGTCATCGGCAGCCTCTTCGTCGTGTATTCGCAAGGGCCGACGCCTGCCCACGGTGCGCTGCTGGGCGCGGGGATCTTCTTGCTGGGCATGGCCAAGCGGCAGTACCTGCCGCTTGCGCTGGTGTTCGGGGTCCTGGCCATCGTGCTGGCGTGGCGGATTCGAGCCAAGTTGCCGGCCGCGTTCCTGACGGTCGTGCTGATCGGCATGGCGCTTGCGGTCGCGGGAGACCAGTACGTCTACTCCCGACCGCACCAGCTCGTAAAAATCATCGACCGCGCAAATAAGATGGACTCGGTGATGGGCGCCATCCTGCCGCTGGCGAGCGATCAGCGCGGGGCAATCGCACTGCTAGACCTTCCACCGGAATGCGCTGCCGCCGTGGGCCAGACATGGTATACGCCTGGCATCGTCGAATCCAACCCTTGTGCGGCCGTGTATGACCTTCCCAGACATCGCTTGCTGGCGCTGTTTGTTCGCGAGCCGCTGCTCCTGGTCCGCCTCAACAACACCGCCGCAACGGTGCTGAGCCAGAAGGCCAACGCCGGCTCGCTCGTCCCCAACCTGGCCATCGACGAAGCTGGCAACCGGGCACAGACGGGAATCATCTCTATCGCGTGCCTGCTGGGCGGCGCATCCGTGACGCGCTGGCGGTTGCTGGTGTGGCTGCCGCCGCTGGTGTTTGTCGTGGCGGCAGGCGTGGTGTTTCTGCGCACCAGGAAAGGCTCCCGGAACGACCTGGCCGTCCTCTATCTCATCTGTTCCGCCGGCTTCTGTGTGACGCTAGGGACCAGCGTCCTGGGCGATGGCTGGCACGAGTTCGTCAAGCACAACCATATGTCGTTCAACTTCCTTTACATGCTTGGCGTCTGTGCCGGGTGCAGCGCGGCTCAACTGCTTTGGGCCAAGCGTCGCCGGCACGGCTAGCCTGCCTGATGCCATCAGCATCAAACCGATCCTGCAAGGATGGCAACCATCGATATTGCGTCCATCCGCGTTTTTTGTACTGGAGAGCCTCCCATGACGCTTACACCATCCAGAAGGGGCCTGTGGCTCCGCGTGCTTGACCTCCCGGCCGTGCGGCGCAACGACGGGCTGCGCAGCTTCCTGGTGGCCACCTGGCTCGGCTGGCAGATCGAATCCAACTGGGCCGACCCATTTCTGTTTGCGATCTACTCGGTCGTCCGGCCGCTGGCCAGCGTGATGATCCTGGTGGTGATGTACAGCGTGATCACCCAGGGTGCGTTCAGCCAGCCGATCTTCCCCTACATCTACCTGGGCAACGCGCTCTATATCCTCGTCGGCCAGATCATCACCGGCGTGAGCTGGGCCATCATCGATGACCGCGAGCATTACCGGGTGGCCAAGCACCTCTACACCGCGCCGATCAGCGGCTACACCTACCTGTTCGGCCGCGGGGTGGCCCGGCTGATCATCGGCACGATCTCGGTGGGGATCACCGTCGGCTTCGGCATGGCCGTCTTCAAGCTGCCGATCCGGCCGGCCGCGATCGACTGGCCGCTGCTGCTCGCGAGCACGGCGCTGGGGGTCGCGGCGCTGGCCGGGCTGGGGCTGATCATCGGCGCGTGGACCATGACCATGGCGCGGCACTTCTGGTCGGTGGGCGAGGCGGTTTCGGGCGCGATGTACCTGTTCACCGGCGCGATCTTCCCGATCGACATCCTGCCGGCGTGGCTGCGCTGGATCGGCTTTATCTTCCCGGTGACCTACTGGCTGGAGGCCGCGCGGCGCGCGCTGCTGGGGCCGGGCGCGGCGGGGTTCACGACCTTCGCGGCGTTCTCGAACGCCGCGCTGCTCGGCATCCTGGCCGCATTCACCGCCGCACTGCTGATCGGCTCAGTCTTCTTCTACCGCTGGGCGCTGGACAACGCGAAGGAGAAGGGGCTGCTGGATATGGAGTCGGGGTATTAGGGGGATACCAGGTTGTCAGGGACAGATGCCTGAAAGCTGTTGCCGGGCCTGATCCGGTGCAGTAAAAGCTGCGCTGTGCTGGCGCAAGAGATCACTTGCCGTAACGCAATCTTTGAGTGAGAGCGCACTGGCAAACGCAGCTTGTGCCGCCAGTTGCCGCGTTTGGTCATCTGATGCCAGTGCAAGCGCCTTACGGAATATAGTGAGCGCAGCTTCATGATTGTCAATTCGCTGACGCGCCAATCCGCCCAGATAATACGCCCAATAATGTGTCGGGGCATGATCGATGACCCAGTCGAATTCCAGGATGGCTTCCTCTGGCTGTCCGATATCCAGCAACGTGGCGCCGTGGTTGGCATGAGCCTCGATGTCATCCGGCCGCAAAGCCAGGGCTTGCTCGAACAGCGCCACAGCTTTCGCGGGATTTGCATGGAACCGCTCCATGATGCCCCATTCCATGAAGACCTCGAAACGCAGATTGGGGGCTGGATCGTTTGCCAGTATCGCGGTATAAACTGAGCGGGCTCGGGGAAGATCGCCGGCAGCACTCGCCAAGCGCGCTTCCTCAAGTGGATCGGCCACCTGGCGCGTGGCGAGGATGCCGGCAATCCTCGGATCATCGCTGGACACGTTGGCGATTGCGGCTTCCAGGTGCGGCTGCGCCAGTTTGGGCTGCCCCATCTTCGTGTAGAGCTGCACAAGAGCCAAATGCAGATCGGTGTGAGATTCTGCCAGCGGCTGAAGGCGTAGCATAGCCTCCAAAATGCCCGCCGTATCATTCCTCACCTCTGCGGATGGCTGCCGCAACTGCAGGACCGTCAGATCCTTGAAGTCCGTAAAGATGACCGTATCGTCCAGCCGCTCCCGGTCCGCCAGAGGCCCTTGATGCCAAATGACACCCCAGGCCGTCCCCGTGCTCTCTTGTAGCGGCAAGTGATCCGCCAGGGACGCATCAGCGGCCAGCACAACATCCGTTTGATCCAGGTAATACCCTATCGCTTGTTGAACCCGCAACGCGTCCCCGCCCGCGCCATAGAGGGTACCATCGCCGATAATCACATCCGCCAGGCCGCGATGCTGCGCAAGATAGCGTGCAGCACCCCGCCAATCTTCCTTCTGGACGTCATAGTAGGTTTCGACAAACGGCAATAGCAGCGCGAGCAGAAGCAAGATCATCAGCGAGTTGGCCCAGGCCCGATGCGTTTTTCGCAACCAGACAACTAGCGCAGCATGAAATGCACTCAGGCCCAACGCGCAGAGCAACAGCAAAGGAATCAACACTGGCAACAAGTAACGGGCTGCAAAGAAATGGGGGGACGGGATCAGCCCCAGCGCAAGCACTGGCACGGCGAGGCTGAGCATAATGTAGACGGTAGCGGCCCAGCGGCGTTGCGCCAATGCCACCACCAACCCCGCCAACGCCGCAGTGATGAGAAAGACACGGAGCACCAACTCCTGCCCCGAGAAGGCCGCCAGTAGCTGCCGTGACATGACGACATAACTCGACCCGACACTGTGTCCGGCAGCCGTTACACCCGCGCTGCCCATCAGGCGCGCGCTCTGGAGCAGCAAACTTCTGTACCACGGCACATAAGCCAGTGCGCACATGACCACGGCGGCCGCAAAGGGTAGGAGAAGCGCGCGAACGCTCGCGAGCACGGCGCCACGGCGGCGCGTGCGCAGCGCGGCGATCAACCATACACCAAAGACATAAAGACCTTGGGCCGCCAGCCAAAGAAATGAAAAGTAATGGGTATAGAATGCCCCAATGGTTGCCAGCGTAAAGCCTAACCACGCTCGGTACTGCCCCCCCTGCAAACCGCGCACCAGCCAATACATCGAAAGCGCACACAACAAGACCAGCAACGCATATTGCCTGGCCTCTTGGGAATAGCCCACCAGCAGCGGCCAGCTTGTCGTCAGCATCCCCGCCAGCAGCCCCGCGCTCCGCCCCCACAGCCGTCGCCCGATGGCATAAACCGCCGCGATCGTCAGGATTCCTGCAAACGCCGCGGGAATACGCGCTACGAAATCCGAGCGCCCTAGCCCTCTCACCGTGTAAGCGACGAGATAAACCAGCGGGGGATGGTCGTCGTATTTGCTCACAACATCCAGGAGCACCGGCAACGACTTGTGCGCCAGGTCTTGCGTGATGACCTCATCCACCCATAAGCTATCACCGTCAAGCTGATAGAAACGCAGCGCAGCAGCGAGCAACAGGATCAGCAGGAGACAGGTTCTTAGCCAGATGCTATCGCTCTGACGCTGACCCGGAGTGGGAGCAATCGCCGCGGCACAGGTGGGGCGTTGGTTTTTGAGTATCATGCGGCGCATTCCTGACATGAAGGGTGCCTGGTCAACGTAGTTTGACCGATTGTACCTCAGTTCAGCAGATAAACCCAAACCTGCAGCGCTATTGGCAGTCGGCAGCCGTTCTGATGTATACTAACGTCCTGTCTGAAGTTGATCTACCTGCACAAGGAGATACGATGCTCGCCACAAAATTACCGACCCGTGCGTCGCTCTGCATCCTGCCCGGCTTGTTGTTCGTGCTTGTGCTCGCCGGCTGCATTGGAACGCAAACGACGCTTCCACCGGCCCCGCCCACGCAGACGCCCAGGCCGGCCGCCGGGACCGCGACCGCGCCGGCCGCCGCACCGACCAGCAGCGCGCTTGGTTCACCGATCCAGCCCGCAGGCCAGGCCGCGCCGTTCGATTCGCCGCTGCCGCCGAGCAGTGCGCAGCAGCCTGCGGTGACACCCGCCCAGGGCGCCGAAGTGGGCGGGCGGATCGTCTTTCACTCCGAGCGGACCGGTGACTTCGAAATCTGGAGCATGAATCCGGATGGCAGCGATCCGCAGCAACTGACGCAAAGCGCCGGGCTGGATGTGGAACCCGCGGTCTCCCCTGACGGCAAGCAGATTGCCTTCGTATCGGCGCGGGATGACCCGAACCAGTTGAATCTCTACATCATGGAGATCGACGGGAACAACCCGCGCCCCCTGTTAGCCCTCCCCGGCGTGCTCAGCTTCGGCCCGCAGTGGTCGCCCAATGGCAGCCAGATCGCCTTCTCGGGCAGCACCGGCGGTCACTTTGAGGTCTACCTGGTTTCCGCACAGGGCACGGACGCGAAAGCGCTGACGCAGCCCACCGCCGACGCAAAAACCCCGGCCGATGAGCAGCCCGTCATCAACAACTCACGCCCCAGTTGGTCGCCGGATGGCAAGAAACTGGTGTTCGTTTCGGATCGCGATGGCGGGGAAAGTCTCTATACCCTGGAGCTGAGCAATGGCAGCGTGACGCGTCTGACCACTGGCTTCTACAGCGACAGCCTGCCGCGCTGGTCGCCCGATGGCACGACGATCCTGTTCATGTCGAACCGGGCCAGCACGGTCAAAGGGCTGTTCACGGTCCCGGCCGCGGGGGGGGAGCCCAAGCTGGTGGCCACGCCCAAAAGCGACGAAAGCCCCGCATGGGCCGGCGCGAACGGTGAGCTGATCGTCTTCTCGTCAGACCGCACCCTGGATTGGGAGATCTACTCGATGCGGGCTGATGGCAGCGATCTGCGCCAGCTCACCCACAGCAAGGGGCTGGATCGCTTCCCGGCCTGGACGCCGTGAAAGCTGGATGAGGTCATTCTGGGACACGAATAAAAACGGGGCCACCTCATCTGAGGTGGCCCCGTCCATTTCAACGTCTGACTAAGTTGTCAGGGTTAGGGTTTCACGCCGTTGTACGCCGACGCCGTGTTGCGGGAGACGCTGGCCGTGATGACCTGCGCCACGACGGCGATGTTCTGGTCGGAGGTGATCCGTAGACCACCAACGTAGTTCGTGCCCAACGGGTTGAAATCAGCCGCTGCCCGGCTGCCGCCGGTGCGGGTATTGAAGCCGAACGCCTTGCCCGCATCGATCGCCTGGGTCAAGGTAAGCACCTCAGCGCCGTTGGCATCGAAGTACTTCAAGGTCACGTTGGCGGTGCTGCCGGACAGGTTCTGCACGATCGCCGCGGACCACTCTTGCCAATCACCGCTGGGGGAGATACGCCGCTGGTAGGGCAGGTAAACGGCGGTAGCGCCATCAGCGGGACCAACGATGTTAAACGTGGCCGACTTGTTGCCGTTGTTGATACCCCAGATGGTGTTGTTGATACCGGCCAGCGGCTGATCGGAATCGATCACCACGACACCGTCCCAGCTCGTGCCCAAGACATCGAAAGTCGACGCCGCAACACTGCCGCCGTTGAAGGTGTTCAGGCCCTTGGCTGAGTAAGCCGGGATCTGCACCGGCACGTCCAGGGTCGCCTTGGTCGGGTCACGCGGGATGTAGTGGAAGGTGGTGTTGGCCGTGTTGGCGGACAGGTTCATCAACACATTGGCCGAGTACATCAGATAATCATTAATGGTGGTGCCGCCGGTGGTCATGCGGAACTGCGCCGGCACGTACAGCTTGGTGTTGCCCTGGGTGGGGCAGCCATAGGTGCTGCTGCGGCTCGCCCAGTGGATCGCCACAACCGCGGCGACCGGCTGGTCGGAGGTGATGACGGCCGAGCCATCTTTGGACGCAAAATACGCCGCAGAGGTGCTCAGGTCGATGGTTGCCTGCGAGTTGGCCTTGATGACCTTGGTGACGGGGTTGCTCGCATACGCCACACCGTTGCGATCGCGGAAGGCGATCGAGACGTTGGCATTGGTGCTGCCGGTGTTTTGAACGGACAGGGTCGCGTAGAGCGCGCCTTCAAGCTGGTACAGTGCGGGGCAGTAGACCGTGGTGGCGCCTGCGGTTACGCCGATATACTGGCCGCGATCGCCGTCATCGCCCGCATCCACGCCGCCCGCCCACTTCACCGTGGCCACGGAGGCCACATTGTCGGTGGAGGACAGCACCATGGAGCCTTGCCAACCATCCGGCAGGCCGGAGGCCGAAGCAAGAAAATCATGCGTGCCATTGACCGCCAGGCTGCTGCGCGTCTTAGTGGCAGCGACCGAGCCGTTCAGATCGTAGTATTCAGCGGTCACGCTGGC
>JAPKMS010000475.1 GCA_026645775.1 Anaerolineae bacterium | reverse complement strand
GGCACTCCTAACGCCTAGGCCACTGGTTCGAGTCCAGTCGGGGGTATCGTTATAGGCTCTGAAAACTCAAAACCCCATTCAATCCTGGCAAATCGTGGAGGAAGGCTCACATGCACAAACTCGTTTTGCTCCGTCACGGCGAGAGCGTCTGGAACAAGGAGAACCTGTATACCGGCTGGACGGACGTGGATCTGTCGGAGAAAGGTGTGCAGGAAGCGCACGAGGCCGGCCGGCTGCTGCGTGAGGGTGGCTACGTTTTCGACGTTGCCTTCACCTCGGTTTTGAAGCGTGCTATCCGCACGCTCTGGATCACGCAGGATGAGATGGATCTGCTGTGGATTCCGGTATACAAGACTTGGCGGTTAAATGAACGTCACTACGGCGCCTTGCAGGGGCTGAACAAGGCGCAGACTGCCGAGCAGTACGGCGAGAAGCAGGTCAAGATTTGGCGGCGCTCCTATGACGTGCGCCCACCCGATCTGACGGTGGACGACCCGCGGTGGCCCGGCCATGATCCGCGTTACAAGGACATGGATCCGGCGGATATTCCCGTGGCAGAGTGCTTGAAAGACACGGTGGCGCGTTTCTTGCCGTTCTGGCATGCGACGGTCGTCCCTGCGCTCAAGTCGGGCCAGCGGGTCATCATCGCGGCCCACGGCAACAGCCTGCGGTCGCTGGTGAAATACCTCGACAACATCTCGGATGACGACATCATCGAGCTGAACATCCCCACCGGCATCCCGCTGGTTTATGAGCTGGATGATGACCTCAAACCGATCCGCCACTACTATCTGGGAGATGCCGATGCGGTCGCCAAGGCCGCCGCAGCCGTTGCTGCCCAGGCGCAAGCCAAGAAATAGGCGCAGAGCAAATCAGGATATAAAAAGAAACCGGGGCGGAATTCAGGCCCCGGTTTCTTTTTATATCGGATCAGGCGCCGACTACGACCAGCGAATTGTCCTCACCGAACCCCGATGGCTCGTAGCCATCCGCGGTCGGGTCATTGTGCCAGGTGGCGCCGTCCGCCAGATAGCGGAAGCGGTAGGTGCCGGGTGCCAGACGCAGCGTCTTGGCCCACACGCCATCCTTGCGGCGCTTCAAGAGTGTCGCGCTCACATCCCAATCATTGAAATCGCCCACCAAGGTCAGCGTTTCGGCCTTGATGTCAGCCGGCATTTCAAAAGTCACGGAGACTTTGGTGCTATTGGCAACAGGATCCTTCTTCACAAATCTTACTCCTACTCTAAGTGGCATCGTCAGATTATGCTTGGGGGGCCGACGATAGAGCCTCCTGAAGACTGGTATACCTGAAACTCCAAAAGGTGTCAAATTTGCCGCTCAGTCTGAGAATCCAGGCTCCTGTAGCTTTGCGCGCGCAGTGGCTTGGCGCTATAATGTAGTGGCTGTCGTGGGAGGACAGCGCAGAGATGCCAGTGAGCCAAGAGATCAGTTTCCGGCGCTTCGAAAACGGCCAGTGGCAATCGGTCATCGGCTATGTGGTAAGCGAGAGCCTGGTGAGGCTGCACGTAAACGGTCGTGAGTTGGTCTCACTCATGTGTACACCGCACGAGTTGGAGGCGTTGGCCCTGGGGTTTTTGCGCAGCGAAGGCATGATCCGTGGCCTGAACGACATACGCATGATGAAGGTCTGTCCCAGTGGCACGTGTGTCGAGATCTGGTTGGCCGACGCAAATTTTGAGCCGCCGACCCGGCGCATCAACACCAGCGGGTGTGGGGGTGGGGTCACTTTCACGGAGTTGACTGCGGGTATCGAGCCGCTCACAAGTGACTTGCAGGTGACGCCGCACCAACTGAGTCGGCTGCTGATGGCGTTGCAGTTTGGTCAGCGTACACGGGGGATTCACACGGCGGCTTTGGCCGAAGGTGAAACTTTGTTGATGGTGGTTGAGGACGTCGGCCGGCATAACGCCATTGATAAGTTATGGGGACGCTGTTTGCAGGAGGGACTTGCGACAAAAGACCGGATTCTTTTGAGCACGGGGCGGCTGAGTTCTGAGATGCTCAACAAGGCGGCTCGTATGCGGGCCCCGGTTGTGGTTAGCCGCACATCGCCGACGACGCTCTCGTTGGCGCTGGCGGCAGCCTGGAACATAACCCTGGTGGGCTATGTACGGCGCGATAGCCTCAATGTGTATACCGGAGGCGAACGCGTCGTTGAGGATGAGGAGGCGTTGACACATGCGAACTCGTGACGAGGCATGGACAGCACTAGACCGCAACTTCAAGCTGTTTATGGATTGCTTGGGTCAGTTGACTGAGGAGGAGTTGACTTCTGCCCAGGTGGTAGGCAAGTGGACCGTCAAAGACGTGGTCGCGCACGTCTGGTCCTGGGTGGATGAAGCCGTGAAGGTGGCCAAGGCGTGGCAGGCCCGGCGGCCCTGGCAAGAAGGCGTGACCTATGGCGATGCCTGGAATGAACAACAAGTGATCGACCGTTCAGGGCTGGCGCTCATCTCAGTCGTTGACGGGCTGACCGGCTCTCATCGGCGGTTGGTGCGCATGCTGGACCTGGTTGAAGATGAGCGCCTTGCCGCGATCGACAAGGCGCCTTGGGGCGCAGAAATGCCGTTGGTCGACTTTTTCTATCAGATGGCTGGCCACTACCTGGATCATGTCGATGATTTGAAAGCTTACCAGAAACACTGCCTGGAAGGCTGCGACTGACCCCTTTTCCTCCGCCCTCATTTTGGTTCCACGTGTAACCGGCCTGCCCCAGGCCGGTTACGTTTTTGTGCCGAGTCTTCCAGGCGTCAACCGCCAAACGCGCAGCGTGCTGCGCGACTTGTGTGGGTCGCGCAGCACGCAATCGGTAATTCACAGGGCCCGTTTAGAAAATCGGATCCATCACCAACGCCGGATGCCCGGTCGCTTCCAGGTGCGCCAGCAGCCCGTCCGTGTCCGTGCAGATCGTTTCGTCGGCGATCTTGTTGATCAGATCGGGATCGCCCTCACGCGCCGCCACTTCTGCCATTTCGGCGGCCATTGTCTGCTTAAGCACGCTGGACATCCAGACGACGCGCTTGAACCCGCCGTCGGATGAGATGAACTTCGGGCTGGTCAGGTAGTACTTGCCGATGCCCATCACGCCGGGGGTTTGCAGGCCGCCGCCGGCCATGCCGGCCAGGGTGCTGAAGGTCATGCCGGCCGGGGTCATGCTGGTGTCCTCGCGGCTCACCACCATCACGCCGTTGGCTTCGGGGATCAGCATCACAATGCACTCGAAGCAGCCGCACGCCGTCATCGGGCTGTTCATGATCGAGTACATCGAGACTTCTTGCACCGCCCCCTGCGACTTCTGCTGCGCGATCTCGTTCAGGCCGGTGTAGATGCCCTTCTCGGCATCCAACATGCGGCCCTTGCGCACCGGCTGGTTCGGGCCGGTGGGGTTGATCTGGTAGCTGGCGGCGCAGTCCAGGTAGTTGTACGCGCCGCACAGCCCCAGCCGTTGCGGGCTGACCAGGCACAGGTGGGTCGGCGCGAAGGACTGGCAGAGCGTACAGGTGTAGAATTCGTCCACGGCCTCGTCGGTCATATCGGCCAGGCGCCGGTTGCGGTAATCATAGGCCGCGCGGGCCTTGCCCAGCCATTCCTGGAACAGCGCTGGCTCGGTGATGATCTTGACCTGCACCTTGTCCACGATCGCGCCGAAGTCGGCCATGAAGCGGGCGTGGAGGATGTCGCCGAAGTGCTTCAGATTGAAGCCCTTCTCGGCGGCCGACTTGCTGATGCGGATCCAGGTGATGTCGCGCTGGCCGATGTGCTGGATGCCCGACGCGCCGTTGCAGAAGTAGTGGATCTGGCGTTCGAGCACCGGCTCGAAGTCCTCCTGCATCTTGCGCCCGGCCACCTCGACCAGGATGCCCATGTCCATCGCCTTGCCTTCGGGCAGATCCTCGAAGCTGGGGCCGATCAGCTCGATCTTGCCGTCCTCCACCTGGTCCATCGGGATCATGCGCAGGTACTCGAACGCGCGGCTGTACTTGCCACCGAATTCGATGCGCATGTCAGCCTTGCGGACCACCTCGCCCTCGAACGCTGAGCCGTAGGGCACCGGGATCGGTACCTCGGTCAGCTTGATCTTGACCCCGCGGGTCTCGACGCACTTCTGCACCAGCTTCTCGGCGCGCTCCAGATCGTCCACCCCTTCGATCTCGTTGAACGGCATTGAGATGACGTGCTCGTAGGTGGTGATGCCGGTTGGCAGGATCTGCGGGATGCGGGTGTCGGCGATGACGGGGAAGCCGTAGTTGATGGCGCCGGCCGCGGCCGCGTACTTCAGGTCATCCACCTCGCCCAGCGCCAGCACGAACGCGAAGACGCGCTGCCGGTTGTAGAGCAGGATGTCCTTGGCCTGGCCGCCCTTCATGCCGCCGAAGGTCAGCGCCGAGCGGGTGGCGAAGCCGATGGGGTAGATCGCCGACAGCGTATCCATGCCGAACGGCACGATGTACGTGTCGTAGCCCATCTCGACGCCCTCTTCCTGGAGCTGTTGGATCATGGAGCGGCCGTTGGTGTTGCCGCAGAGGAAGATGAGGATGTTGCGCTTTTGCAGCTCGCGCACGATCTTGACCGCCACCTCGTTGCTCTTGGCCGCGCCGACGATGGCCGCGAAGCCGGGCATGCGCCCATCCACGAGCTGGATGCCCCAGGCGCGGAGCTGAATGTCATCAATAGGCCCGTTGAGCCGGCCCGCACCGTTGCCGTTGCCGTTGCCGGCGTCCGGGCTGGTGAAGCTGCCGCCCCCGGCGTGGAAGCCGGGCAGCACGCCGGGCTCCTCACCGTAGACGAAGCGTACCGCTTCGATGATCTCGGCCGACAGCAGCGTCGCCATGCCGGAGTCCAGCGTCTCGCCCAGATAGGGTGTCCAGCACTGGGCCGACGGCACCGGGTGCAGCAGATCCTTGGCATGCTCCAGCACCGGCGGCAGCTCGCCCAGCTTGGTGATCTCGCGGCCGGTCATGCCCAGGATCGTCGGCAGGTAGTAGGCCGTATTGGGGAAAGCCACCGGCGTCTCCGGCCCTTTTTCCTTCAGGGCCTTGTTCAGCAGCGCCTCGGCTTCTTGTGTGATCAAGTTCGCGCCCCGGATGGCGCGCGTGGCGATGTATCGGGACATGTGTTCCTCCGTCTTTGCGGGAGGTAGATCGGTAAACTGGTAGATTGGTAAATTGGTTTCCGCGGATGGGCTACCAGTCTATCAATATACCAATGTACCAATCTACCAACTACCCGTAAATCTCCGCCATCTGCTGCTCCACGGGCAGCTCAGTGAACGCTTCCATCGCGGCATCGCCCGAGGCGCCGAAGCGGGTCGGATCGTAGGCCGGCAGCTTGAGCGCGGCGCGCTTCTTGTCGATATGTTCCAGCGTTTTCTGGACGATCTCCGCCGGCTCGACCACGAACTCAAGCTTGCCGCCGAAATTCTTCTCCCACTCCGTGGAGAGGATGTCGGTCACGGCGTCGGCGAACTCCACCGGGTTGCGGACGCCCATAATGACGTACGCGCCGGAACCAACGCAGTATGCGGCGATGGCCAGCGCCTTCTCGCTCATCCACTCGGGTGCCAGGCCCACGGCCGGGATGTCGCTGATGTCATC
>JAPKMS010000474.1 GCA_026645775.1 Anaerolineae bacterium | reverse complement strand
GCAGGGCTGTGGCGTGGTCCCCGCGCCGGAGGCTGCCGGCGGTCCGGTCGCAGCCATCGACGTGGCCGACTACCTGGTTGCCAAGGTACGCGCCATGCAATGCCACGCCAGTCAGAAGCCACCCTACCCGGGATCACCTGAGGTTGAAGCCAGGCGCCTGGTCTGCCACGAGTACTTCACCCGGGCCCGGCCCGCGACTGGCGAGGGAAGCGGCTGGACGGATCTGTTCGATCCGCCTGCGGCGGTGTAAAACCATTCTGAAATGCAGATTATCCGCAGATTATCCAACGAAGAGGCATGCCATGCTTTACTTTATCATCAGTCTACTGCTGTTTGCGCTCTCCTTTTTGGCCGGGATGTTGGGCCTGGGCGTGGCCTTCATCGCCACACCGGTGTTGGGCTTATTTGGCTTCGACCTGAAAAATGTCATCATGCCCTGGTCTTTGTGGCTTAACGGCCTGACCGCCATTTCAGGTGCGATCGCCTTTGCCCGGGCACGCATGGTGGATTGGCGTACGGCCATTCCGCTGCTGCTCATCACCACCGTGGTCGCGCCCATCGGCGTTTGGCTGCTGAACTTCGTCAGCACGGAGCTGGTCTGGTGGCTCTATGTGGGCGTCTTGATTTTTCTGGCCGTGCGCATGGCCTTCCCGCCCAAGATGGATGACAGCAAGGCGCTGGTTATCAGCGACAAGACGCGGGTAAAGGCCGGCGGCCTGTCCGCCCTGATCGGCGTTTTTGCGGGCTTCCTGGGCGTTGGCCCCGGCTTCTTGTTGATGCCCAGCCTGGTGATGGTCGGCTACACTGCACGCATCGCTGCCGCCACCAACTCTGTGATTGTGACGGCGCCTTCCTTTTCGGCGTTCATTGCCCACTTACAGGATGCCCGGTTTGATTGGCTGATGCTGGCCTTGACGTCGGTCACCGCCGTAGTGGGCGCCTGGCTGGGCGCGCGTTTCATGACCAAACGGGTCAAGTCGTTGACCCTCAGCCGTATCTTTGCCGCGGCATTAGTGATCCTGGCCGCGCAGCGCGCCTTGATCTTGCTGGGCGTGCTGTAACGATGGAGATCGAGAACACAACAAGGAGTTGACATGAGCGATCGAGAAATCCTGAACGAGACCCTGAAATTCCACGGCCACCGCTGCTGGGCCAGCGTGGCGGGCGTGCGCTGCGGCCTGGCCGCGCTGCGGGTGTTAGATGTGAAGCGCTCCGGGGGCACGCAGCTCTATGCCATCCTGGAGACCGGCGAGGAGCACGGCGGCATGTGCTTCGGCGACGGCGTGCAGTACACCACTGGCTGCACCTTCGGCAAGGGCAACATCCGCAAGAACCCGCTGGGCAAGCTGGCAGTCACCCTGATCGACAAGGACAGCAACCGGGCCGTGCGCGTCTCCTACAAGCCCACGCTGGCCAAGCAGATCGCAGCCTCGGCCTTCATGCAGCAGCGCGCGGCCGGCTATCAGCCCGACGAGATCCCCGAGGCCGACCAGATGGAGTTAGTCGACCTGGTGTGGGGCGCGCCGGAGTCGGACGTGCTGACCATTGGCGAGGTTTTCACCTACGACCACAACTGGCTGCCCGAGGTCATGGGCTTTACCAAATGCGACGCGTGCGGCGAGTTGGTGGCGCACGCGTACGTCCGAACGGTGGGTGACCGCAAGATGTGTATCCCGTGCTCGGGATACGATCGGTAACGATGCCAGACCTTTGCGGTCTGCGAGACCGCAAAGGTCTTCAACGCAGAACACGGACGTTCATATGAGCCCTATTACCTATATCATCAGCGCCATACTGGTCTTCGTCTTCTCCGGCCTGCTGGCCATGGCCGGGATCGGCGCGGCGTTCCTGTTCGTGCCGCTGTTCTACTACCTGGGCGTGCCGCTGGCTGAAGCCACGCCCACCGCGCTGCTGCTGAACGTGGTCAGCCTGCTCTTCGCCACGATCAACTACTGGCGCGGCAAGCTGATCAACTTCCGGGTGGGGCTGCCGGTGCTGATCGTCGCCGTTATCCTGTCGCCTTTGGGCGCGCGGCTGACCCCGCACGTGGACAAGCGGCTGCTGCTGAGCCTGTTCGCCGCGTTCCTGGTGTTTGCCGGCGCGATGATGCTGTTCTACCGGGCCAAGAAGCGCGCCCAGTCCTTGAGCCGCACGGTCGAGGTGAGTGCGGGCGCTGGCGTCGGCGGGGTCGCCGGCTTCCTGGGCGGCCTGCTGGGCGTGGGGGGCGGCAACTTCATCCTGCCGGTGCTCAACTGGCTGGGATTGGATCCCAAGGTTGCGGCCGGCACGACCGCACTGGTCGTGGTCTTCTCGTCCTTCTCTGGCTTCCTGGGCCATGCCACCCTGGGCGGAATTGACCCGCTCTTCATCGGCGTCACCGCGGTCATGGCCGCGGCCGGCTCCATCGTCGGCTCACAGTTGATGAAGACCAAACTGTCGAGCGCACAACTGAAAAAGATCATCGGCGGGCTTCTGTGGTTGATTGCCGCCAAGATGATATTCGACTTGATCAAGTAGCGGAAAGGTATGATTCATGGACAAGAACGACGAACTGTACAAAGCCGGCCTGCTTTTGCACGGCCACAAGTGTCCCGCCATGCCGATGGGCCTGCGCGCCGGGCTGGCTGCACTGGAGGCTCTCGGCGTGCCGCGCGCGGCCGACGGCCAGTTGATCGCGCTGATCGAGATCGACAGCGAGCACTGCGCCACCTGCTATGCTGACGGCATCCAGATGGCGACCGGCTGCACCTTCGGCAAGGGCAACATCCGCAAGTTGGGCTACGGCAAGTTCGTGCTGACCCTGGTGGAGGTCAAGACCGGCCGCAGCGTGCGCGTGGCCACCCGCAATGAGGTGATCAAGCGCAATCAGGAGTCGGAGTTCATCCTGTACCGCAAGCAGGGTATCCCGGCGTCCAAGATCGACCTCGCGCTGGTGGAGCCGAACATTGACTTCATCCTGGACGCGGCCACCGAGGATCTGTTCAAGATCGGGCCGGTCACCGAGATCAAGCTGCCCGCGGGCCGGCCGCACGACTTCAACACCATCATCTGCGCCGCATGCGGCGAGGTGGCGGTCGAGCGGTATGCTCGCGTTAAGAATGGGCAGATCGTCTGTATGCCGTGCGCGGAGAAAAACTAAGATGAAAATTGCAGCAGTCACCGAGGATGGCGTCACCATCAGCCAGCATTTCGGCCGCGCCCCCTACTACGTCGTTCTGACGGTCGAGGATGGGCAGATCGTGGGTCGCGAACAGCGTGAGAAGGTGGCCCATGGCCGGGGCGCCGGCGGGCACGTCCACGTCGAAGGGCAGGCGCATGGTTTCGATGCGGCCTCCCAGGATACCCACGGCCGTATGGCGGCCCCGATCGCCGATTGTCAGGTGCTCCTGGCGCGCGGCATGGGAATGGGCGCCTACGCGAGCCTGCAACAGGCCGGCATCCGTCCGGTTATCACCGCGATCGCTGACATCGAAGAAGCAGCTCTGCAAGCCGCCGATGGGACGATCATCGACCATCAAGAACGGCTACATTAGGAAACACTCAGTAGCCGTACGCCAGTCGCCAGTCTTGTAACCTTAAGGAGATTGCAGTGAGCAGTGAATATCTCGAAACTACGGTTGATAAATTCATCTTCCGCGTAAAGGTCGGCTACCTCTACAGTGAGGCCGGCGTCTGGGCGGCCTACGATCCAGCGCAGGGCACGGCACGCGTCGGCCTGACCGACTTCCGCCAGCAGGCCAGCGGCGATGTCGCGTTCGCCAACCTGCCCGCGGTGGGCAGCCAGATCGCGACCGGCGACGACCTGGCCAGCATCGAAACCATCAAGGTTGACCTGGCCTTGCCCGCGCCGTTCGACGGCGTGGTGGTGGCCGTCAACGAAGCGCTGGGCGATGCCCCGGAGCTGATCAACCAGGCGCCGTACGGTGACGGCTGGCTCGTCGAGCTGAAGCCGGACCGCTGGCCGGTGGCGGACCTGTTGGATGCCCCCGCCTACCTGGCCGTGATGCAGGCGCAGGCTGAAGCAGAGGCGGCGAAATGAGCAAGCGCGTAATAATTGTGCCGTGCAGCGGTATCGGCAAGTCGTATGGGACCGTGACGCGCGAGGCCGCCTATGTTGTGGCCGAGGAGTTGCGTCCTGAGACGACGACCATCGTGCCGCTGTCGCTGCTGGTGTTGGGTGACGAAGACGCGCGCACGGCCGTCCGGGATGCCGATGTGATCACAATGGACGGCTGCAAGCTGGCCTGCGCCACGGTCAACGTGCGCCAGGCCGGCGGCACGGTTGCTAAGGACTTCACCGTGCTCGACGTTTTCCGCAAGAACAAGGCGTTGAAGCCCCAGGGCATCAGCGAGCTGAACGACGGCGGGCTGGCCCTGGCCCGCGCGCTGGCGGACGAGGTGGCCCAAACGGCCGACGAGGTCAGCGCGGGAGGAGATCAGCATGCCTAATCTACCGCAACGCAAAGTGGGCATCGTGGCGTGCTCCGGCGAGGAACTGGCAGCGGGCACCGTCACCCGGCTGGCCAGCCTCAAGGTCCTCGAAGAGCTGCGGCCTAGCGAGACGGTCACCATCTGTCTGCCGCTCTTTCTGGCCGGTGGCGAAGGGGATCGTGCCTTCGCCAAATTCTACCCCACCATCGCAGTGGACGGCTGCGACAAGCGCTGTGCGGCGCGCGCTACCGAGCTGTACAGCAACAAGCCGGCGGCCAGCATCGTGGTGGACGACATCCTGGCCCAACACGACCTCCCCGCGCCGCAGGGGCTGCGCCGCCTTACGCCGGAGAGCCGGCCCGTCGTGGACGCCCTGGCCGAGGCGATTGCCGCCGAGGTCGATCACCTGATGGCCGTGCGCTGGAGCCGGACCGACGGCGCGATCCTGGAGGCCGCGCCCGCGGCCCAGGATGCCGTCAGCACCGCAGGCTGCGCCTGCGGCTCCGGCATCCCGATGACCACCGTGCAGGTGGCCGGCCGTTCAGTGCAGATCCTGGCCCTGGAACCGATCCTGGATCTGGCCTACAGCCAGGGCTTGCGTGCGGACGGTGCGCTGCCCGGCGAGGTTCTGCAGACCGTGCAGGTCTACAACCCCATTCCGGCCGGCGAGGAAGCGGTGTACGCAGAGGCGCTGACCCTGGCCTGGCAGGCCTACTGTGAGAAGCGAGAGGAGCAGCACAATGGCTAAAACCGCCATCTATCACACCGAGGTCTCCTGGCGGGGCGAGCACTGGGGCCACATCGTCATGGGCAACGGCCCGCAGATGATGTTCTCCGCACCGCCCGATGCTTATGGGCAGGCCGGCGTTTTCACGCCGGAGGATGCCTTTGTGGCCGCGGCCAACACTTGCGTGATGATGATGTTCCTGTGGGCCTGCGAGCGGTTCAAGATCGACCTGGTGGACTACCGCTGCCGCACCGAGGGCACTAAAAAGATCGAGATCGATCGCACCGAAATCTTCACCCACCTGCGTTTCTGGCCCGAGATCGTCGTGCGGGCTGATGCCGATGGGGACGCGGCCGGCACCGAGAAGCGCGTGCGCAAAGCCCTGGCATCCGCGCAGAAGTACAGCCTGGTGGCCAACTCGGTCAAGAGCGAGATCAGCGTGGAACCAACCATCACCGTGCGGGAGAGGTAATGTCATGCTAGATATCAAGGTACTGGGGCCGGGTTGCGCCAACTGTTTCATTATGGAAGGCCTGGTGACCGCCGCCGTGCAGATCCTGGGCGACCAGAAGCCGGAACTTTTCGAAGACGTTGAGGTGACATTGGATCACCTGAGCGACCCGGACGACTTTCGCAGGTATCACCTGCTGCACACGCCCGGGCTGGTCATCAACGAACAGCTCGTCGTGGGCGGCCGGCTGCCGAGCGGGCCGGAGATCCTGGCCGCACTCGAACGACACCTGGCGAGCAAGCCAACATGACCACCGATTACGTCGCCTATCACCGCCATCTGGAGGAGCGCCTGGGCCAGTTGGGCCAGGAACTGCCCGGCCCGCTGACCGGCTTCGCGCGGCTGCACAAAAAATCGGTCGAAGACGGCGCCTTGAGTCGCAAGACCAAGGAGTTGATGGCGCTGGCGATCAGCGTCGCGGTGCGCTGTGAAGGCTGCATCGCCTACCACACGCACGACGCCATCGCGGCCGGCGCCTCGCGTCAGGAGCTGCTGGAGACCATCGGCGTGGCAATCATGATGGGCGGCGGACCGGCCGCCATGTATGCCGCGCACGCCCTGGACGCCATCGAGCAGTTCATGCCGGCCGCCGTGCCGGAGGCAGGGGAGTAACGCAGTCGCATGTCACCGAAATCGAAAACAGCGGCGCGCCCTGAGCCAAAACAGGCGGTTGCGAAACCCGATTGGCGCCTGCTGGTGCTGGCGTTGGCCAGTATCGGGGTAGCCATCATCGGCATTCTTGTGCTCAAAGAGCGAGACCGACCGGTCGTGACGCTCTCTGCCGCGCAGACCAGCAGCCCGACCGCCCAGGGCAGTTTGACACCCCAGGGCACGCCAGGGGCCGTGGATCGCTCGTTGGCAGTGAACGGCCCGTCCCGGAGCACTTCGCCGGCCGATCAGCTTAACCGGGCATTGGCGAGCAGCCGGCCGGTCCTGGTCTTTATGCACTCAACGACTTGCCAGTCGTGTATAGACATGATGAAGGTGGTGGACCAGGTCTACCCGGAGTTCGCCGGCGAGGTGGCCCTGGTGGATGTGGACGTCAACGACGATGCCAATGGTCTGTTGCTGCAGAAGCTGGGGCTGCGCTACATTCCGACAATCGTGGTGTTCAACAAGGAAGGCCAGGCCTCACAGAACATCGGCGGAATGAAAGCCGATGCCTTCCGCACCTTCCTGCGCCAACGCGCCCTGGGGGGCTGACATGGATTGGGACCTCTCGGTCATCCGGCACCTCTCGCCCCTGGCGCTGATCCTGGTCTTTGCCGGCGGCATGGTGACCAGCATTGGGCCGTGCAATATGGCGATGATCCCATTGATTATCGGCTACGTGGGCGGCAGCCGTGATCTGACGCGCGGGCGCAGCTTCGTGCTCTCGGCCGTCTTTGCCACCGGCCTGGCCATTACCTTCATGTTGTTAGGGATCGTCGTCTCGTTCGTAGGTGGGCTGGTAGGCGCGGGACACGCCTGGTTCTATTACATTGTGGCCGGCATCTGTATCCTCATCGGCCTGCAACTGCTGGGGGTGATCCAACTGCCCATGCCCGACTTTTTGGCCGCCCAACGGCAGAGGATGGCCTGGCGCGGCGTGCCGGGCGCGTTGGCATTGGGGCTGGTGTCGGGGCTGGTGGCGTCGCAGTGCGCTACGCCGGTGCTGGCGGCCATTCTGACCTACGTGATGGCTGAAGGGGCGGTCGCCTACGGCGCGCTGCTGCTGTTCGTCTATGCGTTGGGCCGCGGGGTGCCGATCGTGGTGGCCGGGACTTTCACCGGCGCGCTGAAACGCTTCCTGGCGTTCGGCCGCTGGGCCGCGACGCTGGAAAAGGTCAGCGGCGCTATCATTATTGGGGTGGGGTTGTACCTGATCTGGCTGGCCTGAGGGATTAAATGACTGAACCTTTGTTACGAATCGAAAACCTCAGTTTGCGGCGCGAGGGATACGAAGTATTGCGGGGCGTCAACCTGGCCGTCCAGCCAGGCGAGGTGCACGGCCTGTTGGGCCTCAACGGCTCGGGCAAATCCAGCCTGGCCTACACGCTGATGGGGTGCGGGGGCTACACGCCCGATGGGGGGACCATCCGGTTCGCCGGACAGGACATCACGCGCCTCAGTATCACTGAACGCGCCCGGCTGGGCCTGACGCTGGCCTGGCAGGAGCCGGCCCGCTTCGAGGGCCTGCCGGTCGGCGCCTACCTGGCCCTCGGCGCGCGCAGCGCCGAGCCTGCCATTCTGGCCGCGGCGCTGGAGGCGGTGGCCCTGTCGCCGGCCATCTATCTGAAACGCCCGGTGAACCACGCGCTGTCGGGCGGCGAGCGCAAGCGGATCGAGCTGGCGTCGGTGTTCGCCATGCGGCCCAAACTCGCGATCCTCGATGAGCCGGATTCCGGGGTCGACACCCTGACCCTGGGCGACATCGCGGCCCTGATCCGGAAGATGGCCGAGCAGGGCGCCGCGGTGCTCCTCATCACCCATCGCGATGAGATGCTGGCCGTGGCAGACTCGGCGTCGTTGATGTGCCAGGGCAGCATCGTCTTTTCGGGCAGCCCGGAGGAGACGCGCTCATTTTACGGTGGGCGCTGCCGGCTGCACGGCGACGCGCTGGGCGGGCAGCCGTGGCCGGCCGAGGAGCGGATCAGCCTGGCAGTCGAAGCGGCCGGGGCGCGGCGGACGATGCCGACAGGGAGGTAGGTCGAACATGGAATCGCGTAACAGACCCCATCAGGCCGCCGCCGCGGCGCCGGGCTGGGCTCAGGAATATGAGGCGATGCTGGAGGCGTATGGCCAGGCCGGCGGGGATCCGGCCGCTCTGCGGGCGCCGAAGGCTGCTACCCTGGTCGTCAGCGCCAACCGTGTGCTGGCCGCCAATGAGATGCCGGGTGTTCACTTCCAGGCCGAGGGATTGCCGGACGGCGTGCGAGCCTGCATCGCGGTGGATCCGGCAGCCCGGATCGAACGACCGGTGCACCTCTGTTTCGGGATGCTGCCCGCCGAGGGCGTGCAGCGCATCGAAGCGGATTATGAAATCGGCGCGGGCGCGCAGGTGGAGTTCATTGCACACTGCACCTTCCCCAACGCGGTCCGGCTCAAGCACGTGATGGATGCTCGCATCCACGTGGGACCGGGCGCCACCATGCGCTACGGCGAGTCACATTATCATGGTCCACACGGCGGCATCGAAGTCCTGCCGAAGGCCCAGGTGACGGTGG
>JAPKMS010000065.1 GCA_026645775.1 Anaerolineae bacterium | reverse complement strand
GTCCTCGGAGCCGAGGGCCTCACCGACGATCTTGAGCTTGTCGGGGTTGGCGCCGACGTAGCCGCGGCCGGAGGCAGCGTCGGTCAGGACCATATCGACGTCGTTGGCCAGCAGCGCCTGAACCGAGGCGCCGAAGGTCTCGAAGAGCTTGATGCGCGGGTTCGCCTCGTCGCCGTCGAGGACGTTGTAGACGGCGGAGTAGAAGTTGGTGGTGCCGGCCTGGGCGCCGATCAGCAGCTTGGGGTCAGCGCCGAAGGTCTTGGCGTCGGTGAAGCGGGTCTCATCGGCACGGACGAGCATGAACTGCTGCGAGGTCAGGTACGGGTCGGAGAAGTCGACCTGGGTCTTGCGCTCGTCGTTGATGGTGATGCCATCCATGCCCACGTCGAACTGGCCGTCCTTGACTGCCGGGATCATGGCGTCCCAGGAGGAGAGCTTCCAGTCCACTGTGCAGTTGAGCCGGCGGCAGATCTCGTTAACCGCATCGTATTCCCAGCCGACCGCCACCCCGGTCGCGGGATCGACGAAGTTGAGCGGCGTAAAGGCGTTCTCCGTCACCGCCACCACCGTCCGCCCCTTCAGATCGGGCAGGCGCAGGGTTTTGGCAGCCTCCGCGGCCGTTTCCGGCGCTTGGGTCGGCTGCGGTGCGGCGGTCGGCGCCGCCGTGGGTTTCAGGACCTCGGTAGGCGCGGGCGCGGTGGTCGGCGCGGGCTGCGCCGCGGCTGTGGGTTGGGGCGCCGGCGTGGCCGTCGGTGCGCACGCGGACAAAACGAGGCTGGTCAGCACGACCAGCGAGAGAAGGAACAGAAACCTCTTCATAAATATCCTCCCTTTACTTCTGCTTCTTGCGCCGTGCGACCAGGAACAGGAGCACGCCGATCAGCAAGGTGATCGGCGCCGCGAGCAGCGCAAGAGCCACCAGTTCCATGATGCCGGCTGTAAACACAGTTGGGCGCTCCGTTGGAGTCTTGGCTGGGCCATCTGCGGCCATTCTACTGCCTTTCGAGGCACCCGTCAAAGCAATCCCATGACGCGGGTCATAGTCGTTTTTGGCCCTCGTGCTATAATGCGACATACCAAAGGCTGCCATCTGCCATAAGCCAAAAGCCAAAAGCCATCGGCTATCAGCTATTTGCCACCCCGAAGGAGTCAACGATGACGGAACCCACTGCGCAGGATATGAGACAGGCGCATCGCATCCTCGCCGAATTCAACTACGCTGTCCCCAAGGTTGACCGCGGCTACGCGGGTCAAACTCTTTACGTGGACATCACGACCGGACAGATCGAGTCCCGCCCCGTCACCGACGAGATGAAGCGTATCTTCATCGGCGGCAAGGGGTTTGGGCTTTGGCGGCTGTGGCATGCCGTGAAGCCCGAAACCAAATGGGATGACCCCGAAAACGAGATCGTGATCGCCTCCGGCCCGTTGGCGGGCACGATCCTCTACCCTGGCACCGGCAAATCGCTGGTGGTGGGCATCTCGCCGCTCACCCACATCGTGGTGGACAGCAACGTGGGCGGCTACTTCGCCCCGCTGCTTAAGATCGCGGGCTGGGACGCGCTGGAGGTGCAGGGCAAGGCCGCGGAGGAGGTGGTCATCTTCATCGACGGCGATGCGGGCCGCGTGACGGTCGAGACCGCGCCGTGGGAGGCCGTGAACACCCACCTGGTGTCGGAACAGTTCACCGCGATGTACGCGCGGGATGCGGGCGACAAACGCAACATCTCGGTGGTTTCCGCCGGGCAGGGCAGCGAGCACACGCGCATCGGCTGCCTCAACGTGAGCTGGTACGATCCCAAGCGCGGGGTAGTGCGCGTCAAGCAGGCCGGTCGCGGCGGGCTGGGCACCGTGCTGCGCGACAAGAAGATCAAGGCCATCGTCGTGCGCAAGACCGGGCTCAAGGCCGAGGCCAACGCACCGGTTGACATCAAGCGCATCCGGGCCGTGGGCCAGCGCATCAACAAGGAGATCGTTGAGCTCGATGACGAGCAGAACAAGATGCGTCGCGTGGGCACCGCGCACCTGGTCGAGATCATGGACGACTACGACCTGCTGCCGGTGCACAACTTCAAGTTCGGTGCACATCCGGATACGCCCAAGATCAAGTCCACCGTTTGGGACGCCATCTTCACGCAGACGCACCCCGACTCCTGCATCTACGGCTGCACGATGGCGTGCTCGAAGGGCATAGACGGCTATAGGGTGCGCACCGGGCCGTATGCCGGGCATGTCGTCACCGTGGACGGGCCGGAGTACGAGACGGTGGCGGGCTGCGGCTCAAACATCGGCATCTTCAACCCGCCCGACATCATCGAGCTGAACTTCTACTGCGACACCTACGGGATTGACTCCATCTCCTTCGGCACCCTGACCGCGTTTGTCATGGAGTGCTACGAGGCGGGCATCCTGGACAAACAAAAGACCGGCGGGCTGGATCTGCACTTCGGCAACGCGGAAGCTGCGTTCGAGCTGCTGCACCGGATGGCGCGCGGCGAAGGGTTCGGGAAGATCGCGGGCATGGGCGTGCGCGCGATGAAAGCCTACTTCGTCGAGCATTTTGGCGCCGATCCCCAGTTCGTCCAGGATATCGGCATGGAAAACAAGGGGATGGAATACTCCGAGTACATGACGAAGGAGAGCCTGGCGCAGCAGGGTGGCTACGGCATGACCAACAAGGGCGCGCAGCACGACGAGGCGTGGCTGATCTTCATGGACATGGTGAACAACCAGATCCCGACGTTCGAGGACAAGGCCGAGGCGCTGCACTACTTCCCGATGTGGCGCACCTGGTTCGGGCTGAACGGGCTGTGCAAGCTGCCCTGGAACGACATCGAGCCGGCCGACAACGCCCTCACCGATGAGCCGGCCAAGGTGCCCGAACACGTCGCGAACTACGTCGCGCTCTTCTCCGGCACCACCGG
>JAPKMS010000473.1 GCA_026645775.1 Anaerolineae bacterium | reverse complement strand
GGCACTTGCGGAAGTGCCTGGCACGTTCACGCAGATCCTACGAAAGGGATGTCGCTGTACGAATAAAAGTCGCAGGGCGCTCAGTCCTGCCTCCGCGGCTTCGGAGCTTCGGGCGATTGCCCTGCGTGCCAGTCCGGCCGGCCGGCGTCGGCCGGGCCCGTGGAGCGCTGCGACCCGGCCGCGGCAAAGGTGATCAGCCGATAGTAGTATGACACGCCGTAGCTGTCGTTCCCCTGCCATACCTCAACATACCACCCATAGGGTTTGCCGGTCGCGATGCCGGCCGGGAGAGCCGTAACGGTCACCCGGTCCGTGTGCCCCAAGTCATCGGTCGTCCAGGTATCGTTCGTGTCAGGATCGAACAAGACCAGGCGATAGGTGTCTGCGGACAGGCTGCGCCTCTGCCAGGCAAAGGTGACCGGCAGCGCTGAGGTCGTGCCGGGCGCGGGGGCGCTCAGGAGGACGTTTGCGAGATCGAAATCGCCACCGGCCGCGCGGGCGCCCGCCGTGTAGGAGGTGAGCGACGGCCCATACCAGCCGCCCAGATACTTTGGGTCGCTGGTGTTCGGCCCGTAACGGACATAGTACAACTGCCCCGCGGCCAACGACGGCACACCGGCGAACCGGTAATTACCTAGGCTGTCGGTTTGCGTTGTGGCGGTCGTGCTGTAGCTCGAGCCATTGTAGAACCTCAGCCTGAGTTCGACTGCTGCGGCCGGCGCAGTGTTATAGGTTATGTAACCCTGGATGCCCGGCGCCCCGGAAGGTGTCACGGTGGGCGTGGGGGTCGCGGTCCGGGTCGGCGTCGCCGTAGCGGTCGGTGTGGGCGTGGGCGTCGGAGGCGGCGAGCGCAGCACCAGCGGCAGGTAAACATCCAGCGGGCCGCGCACGAAGGTATGACTGAGGATGACGCCGTTCCCGTCTGCCGGCGCGTTCCACAAGAAATCGTTAGTCAGCACCAACGGCTCATAACCCGAGGAGTTGGCCGGCACGATCGAGACAGAGGCCGCGTAATCGGCATCGGCCACTAACAGCAGCAAGGCGCCATCGGCGGTGGCCACATCGTAGCTGAAATCGTAGTAGGCGGCGGGCGGCTCGAAGTGCACCGAGATGGTGTACTTTCCGGGAGCCACCTGCACCACGGCATCGGGCACGGGAGGCGGCGAACGGCGGGCAGGCTGGGCCGGGACCGCCAGGACCTGCGGCACGTTGTTCACGGTGTACGACACGGTGAAGGCCAGATAGCCTGAAGCGCCGACAACTTCGCCGGCATCATAAAAGCGCCGGTTGGCGCCGGTGTCGGCAAAGAAGCCATGTGCGACGAACAGCTCATCCAGCGCGGTCATGCCGCCCGGCCCGGCCGCATCTTGGCCGACGCCCGCTGCCTTCAGCACGTCGTACAGGTCCTTGATAGTCAGGATATAGCCGTACGCGCCGCCCGCGTTATGGGTCAGGGACGACCACAGCGTCGCGAGGTCCATGCTCACGTGATCGGCGTACGTAGCGCGGACGACAGTCCCACCAGCGCCAGACCGGGCCAGTACAGTGACGTCGCCCTCCGCTTTCCCATCGAGCAGGTCCCACAGCAGGCCGGCGACCGCGAACTCCTCGAAGCTTTGATCATCGCGCGTCCGCCAGGCCTTAAAATTGGTCTCCAGGTTGCTGGCGCCGCTGGTCTCCGAGCCGGCCCAGCGATAGAGATACGCGGGTGTGCCATCCCTGGCGATCTCGCGGTTCACGACCATAGAGAAGAACTCAGCGAAGCCCTCCGTCCACGAGTCGGTCGTGGAGACGTTGAAATAACCGTAGTGGTTGCAGTCCCGGCCGATAGCCGGTGGGTTAGGACACGTCCCGGGGTCATCCGGCAGTTTGTTCCCCAGGGCGTCGGCCATCACATGGTGGCCGAACTCGTGCCATTCACGGTTATCCGGGCGGTCCGAGCTGTTCACGTCGCTGTTGATTCGGGCCCGGTTCGCCACCACGCCGCCGATGACGATATGCGGCGGGATAGCGGCATTAGCCCCCGTGGAAACAGGCCCCCACCAGTAGGCGCCGGCCTCGCCGGGCAAGTAAGCGTAAAGCGGCACGGGCTTCGTATCCAGCGCCAGGCCGAGCTTTTTCGTCAGTTCAAAGGCCTGATGGGCGTGATAGTAGATCAGGCCGAAATCATCCAACCGGTCGGCGGCCACGCTGCCGGCGACCGGCGAGATGTGCGCCTGCGCCTTGTCGTAGGCGACGTCTTGCTCCACGACGACACCGGGGGACGCTACCGAAAACGCGGCCGACTGCACCGACACATCCCGCGCCGGGCTGGGCAGCGTGGCATAGTTGGTCGGCGAGCTGGCGGCATCCAGTACGCGAAGGTCGGCGCCCCGCAGCGTCGTGCTGATCACCAGCGAATTGGCGACCGGCACGCCGGAGAAGCGGTAGCGGCCCTCGTCGTCGGCGATCGTGCTGCTGAGTTGGGTAAAGGTGCGCTGGCCGCCGACCTCGGTCATCTGCACCAGGTCGACCTTGACGCCGGCCAGCGGCGCCCGGCCGGAGAACTGGACTGCGTCGGGGAATCCGGCGTTGCTGTCGGTGTAGCCGATGGGCGCATAAATCTGGCCCTCGATGCGTGCCGCGGGGCCGGAGAAGCGGACCGTCAGCCCTGGCGTGGGAGCCGTCGCCCAATCGGTGCCCTCATACCACGCCACAGGTGCATAGTTGGCCGTGTTCCCGTTTTTCGCCAATACGCTGGTGATCCGCGGCTGGACCGCTGAGCCCGACACGGAGAACTCCACCGCATCAGCGCTGCAGGCGGTCAGGGGGATGGGGCCGGCCAACACGAACCGGCGCGACCGAACGGCCGCGGCCGGAGCGCCGGATATCACACTGTACCAGGGTGTCATGGCAAGGTCCAACGATTCGAGGGACTTGCCGTCGGCTGCAACCGTGCCGCTGCCGTGGAGCGTCAATGTGGCCACGAGCGCGCCATCGAAGGTCTGCTGTGCGACGGCGTCCTGAGAGAAGGTCCGTGCCGCCCACGTCGCGTTCCCGGCCGGCCCAAAGTCGGTGCGGTCCAGCGCCCCACTGCTGGCTTCAGCCAGTGTGATGGATTGGTAGACGCTTGTCCCCCCGCTCGCCAGCCGGAAGACATGATGGCCCCCGAACACCACGTCGACAGTAGTCATGCCGCGCACCGTGGCAAGCGGATCCGCGCACGTGTCGACGGCCCCCGGGCTGGAGACAGCGCTCGGCGGCGTCGGTGCGGGCTCGGTGCCGGGTGCTGCGGCCTGCGCGGGTCGAAGGGGCCCCAACAACAGAGCTGCCGAGACAGCACAGAGCAGCGCCCAGCGGCAGCTCGGTGTCCCTTGCCGTGACGTCCTTGAACGCAGTGCATCATGGGCGAGGCGTATCAGATGGCGGTTCATGGGATGATACCTCCCGAGATCACTTGACCCCCTATTCGTACACCCGTTCAACGCGAGCATTGATCTGGCAGGTGACCTCGTAGGTGATCGTGTTGAGCGCCTGCGCCCATTCCTCACAGGTGATTTCCGCATCGCCGCTCCGGCCGATCAGCACGACCTCGTCGCCAACGCGCACATCGGTGTCCGGGCCCAGGTCCACCATGCTTTGATCCATGCAAACGCGGCCGACGACCGGGTAAGAGCACCCCTTGATCAGCACCCGCCCGCGGTTGGAGAAGAGCCGGTTAAAGCCGTCGGCGTAGCCCGCCGGGATCGTGGCGATCCAGGTATCCCGCGGCGCGAACCAGGTGCGCCCGTAGCCGATGCTCGTCCCGGCAGCAACCTTCTTGAGAAAGGAGACGCGGGTCAGAAAGCTCAGGCCCGGCCTGAGCGGTATGGTGGCCGGCGTGCCGGGATCGGGGCGAAAACCGTAAATCATGATACCCGGCCGCACCATGTCGAGCCACCCTGGCGCGTGGCCCAGCACCGCGCCCGAATTGGCGCAATGCACCAGGCTCACCCGGCGGCCGATGACAGCCTGGATGGCATCCACGACCGCCCGAAAGCGCTCGATCTGCTCGCGGGTGTAGGCCGGGTCGGCGGCGTCGCTGACCGGCAGGTGCGTGAAGATCCCTTCCAGCCGCAGGTGCGGGCAGGCATGTTCGATGTACGCGGCCAGGGCAGGAGCCTCCGCCGCCGCCACGCCGATGCGGCCCATGCCGGTGTCCACTTTCAGATGCACATCGGCGCGGAGCTGCGCGTCACGGCAAATCGCTTCGAGTGCGTCTACATTGGTCCGTTCGCAGACAGCCAAAGTGATGCCGCCTGCCACCGCAGCGGCCATCTCATCGGGGAAGGCCGGGCTGAGCTTGAGGATGGGGAGATGAATGCCTGCCTGGCGCAGTTGGAGCCCCTCGGGCACGGTCGCCACACCCAGCCAGTCCACGCCGATGCGCTCGGCCAGGCGCGAAACTTCCACCGCACCGTGGCCGTAGGCGTTGGCCTTCACAGCGATCAGGATCTTGCGCGTCGGGCCGATCGCCAGACGGATGCCTGCGATATTAAACCGGATATTGTCGAGGTAAACTCGTACGTGCGTTTGGTACAGCATCTTACCCCTTCATCACCACTTTCTGCATGTACGGCGACGTCGTCGCGGCCAGCAGCGAACCATAGGTCGGGAAGAAGCCGATCTCATCCCCGATCTGCACCGCATGTTCGGCTTCTTCCACATCCAGCACCAGGTGGTCGCTGCT
>JAPKMS010000472.1 GCA_026645775.1 Anaerolineae bacterium | reverse complement strand
TGGTCCACCGCGATGCCGGTCCCGATGTCTTCAGCGGACCCGCCGAGATAGGTGCTGTAGAGCAGCTTGCTGCCGTCAGCGCTTAGTTTGGTCACAAACACGTCATAAGCGCCGTTGTGTGAGAGGTCGTAGGCGCCAGGTGTGGTAGGCAGATTCGTGGAATAGGTTCGACCGGTGACGTAGACGTTGCCTGCCCTGTCCAGGGCAATGTCGCTTGCCTGGTCTTGACCGCTGCCGCCCAGATAGGTGCTGTAGAGCCAGGTGGGAGTGCCCGTCAGGGTCATGTCGGTTGCAGGCGAGGATGTCGAAGCAAAGGGCGCGGCCACCTGCTGAACCCCGTCAACCACTGAGATCGCAGGTTCGGTTTTGGGGTCAGCCCCTTCCACTGTCAGCAGCGGCAGGACATAATTCCCCAGGGGGGTGGTCAGGCGCAGGTGGTTGCCCTTCACAGCCAGGGCATCGGCGCCATCAACGCGCAAGCGCACGTTCTGCAAGGATGCAGGCTCCCGCACGACCAGCCGCGGGGTCAGTTGCCCGTCCTGGCCGGTGATTTGGAGGTCGATGCCTGGGTAGAGATCCACGTAGCGTACACCGGCCCACGCAGGCACATCGGCGCGCCACTGGGCGGGATCGGCGCCGGTGAGGAAGGAAACCTTGACGGCATGTTCCTCAAAAGGTTCCAGCCGCGGATGGGGATTCGCGCCGGCGAAACTCAGCTTCAAATCAACCCGACGGCCTGTCTCGTCAGCGCCGGCAACCGCACCGAGTGCCTTTGCTGCCGAGACAGGGTCAACCTGGGCCGGCAGGTCAGTCAGACTCACCCACAGCGCATCATCAGTCAGAAAGAGCGTCGTATTGCCATTGCTTGCCTGGAAACGGACGCTCGTGTCAAACTGACCCACGTTCTCGATGAACGTGAGTGAGATGCCCTCAGACTGCGGCTTGGCCTCCAAGCCGTTGGTCGCCACATTCCAGGCAGCGGCCTGGGCCGCTACGTCAGGCGTCATCGCCCGCCCGCCGGCAAGCACCAGCGTCAGCAGGACGCCCGTTGCGAACTTGGACAGTGTGCTGAATCTCATGGGGTTTCCTCCTGTGGGTGAAATCAAAATCCGAGGGTTGAAAGGTAAATTTGTTCGTATGTACGAACAATACACTACAACAAATCGCGGACTTTGTCAAGACCCAATTTCACACAAATTCCCTCTTGACGCCCGTAATAAGCCGTGCTATCCTGTATATTGTTCGTACAGAAACACAATCCGAAAGAGGCAAAGGAAGTCAACCACCGTGGCAGGCATTGCAAAGTACCTACAAGTCCTCCAACAGCTCGAAGCCATGATCCAGAGCGGGATCTACAACGACCGCAAGCTGCCGGCCGAGCCGGACCTGGCGGAGAAGCTCGGGGTCAGCCGCTCGGTGATCCGCCAGGCTTATGGCGAGCTGGAACGCAGAGGCATCATCGAACGCCGGGCGGGCATCGGCACTACGCTGACGAGCCCGCACCTGCAAAAAGCCTCAGGCATCACGTCGCTGACAGGCCAGATCAGCGCGGTAGATATGCAGCCCACCACCCGGCTGCTGGCCGCGGAACGCATCCCGGTCAGCATGGCTGAGGCGTGGGTGGCCGAGGCCTTCGGTCTGTCCGCAACCGCGGCCGCTGATGCGGGTGCGGCCGCGCAGACGCCGCTGTACCGCATCAGCCGGCTGCGCTGCGGCGACGGCCGTCCGGTGGCCGCGCAGGTCATTTATCTGCTGGCGGCGCAATTCCGGGCAGACCTGCTGGAGACCGCCGACTTCACCCAAAGCATCTTCTCGGTCTACGCCGAACACGACCGGTTCCCTGCACATGCGGAGGAGGTCATCTCGGCGCGGCCGGCGACCGCAGCGGAGATCACGCTGCTGAAGATGAAGGACCTGCCGGCCCGGAGCCGCACAGTCTATGTGCGCGACCGGATCACGTACGATGGCAAGGATCGCGTCCTGGAAGTCATGCGCTCGGTTGACCGGGGCGATTTTTTCCAGTCCTATCGATACGCCATCCAGGGGGCACACCTGGTAGATGGCCTGGCCGGCCGCAGCAGTCGGGCGCAAGGCGAGGGCGATGTCTGATATTCGCGAACAGGTTCGGGATCTGCACAGCCCTGACCCGGTCGAGCGCCTGCGGGCGGCCGCCGGCCTGGGCAGGCTGGGCGCCCGGGTGCGCGAGACGCACGAAACGCTGGCCTCAGAGTATCGCAGCGCGGTGACATCTTTGGCCGGGGCGCTGCGCGACCCGGAATCGCCGCTGATCCGGGCTGAGGCCGCGTGGGCGCTGGGCCGCATCGGCGGCCTCGCCGCGCTGCGCCGCCTCCTGCCGCGGGTCGAGGAGCTCTTCCCCGTGCCCGGCGCCGGCGGCCAGACTCTGGGGGCAGAGACCTCACCCGCGGAAGAAGCGGCGGATGCCATTGCGACCCTGATCGCGGCCGTGGGCAAAGTCCTATCCGAGGAAGTGCTCGCCGGTCTGGATGCCGAGGACATCGCCGGTCTCAGCCGGGCGCGCGAAAGCCTGCTGCGCCACCTGACCCTGGCGGGAACCGACGATGACGTGCGCGTGGCCATCGTGGAGACGCTCACCATCCTCAGCGCACGCGCCCGCAAAGCCGGGCTGGATATGCCCACGGACCTTGCGCCGCTGCTGTGTCCCGGCGGCAGGGATGCGATCCTGGCCGCGATCGCCTTGCTCCGGGAAAGCGCACCGGACGCCGGCGCGGTCGCCAGGCGATGGCATCAGCGTACTGGCTGGCAGGTGCCCGAAGACGCAGTCAGCGCCCTGGTTGAGACCTGGGAGGCGCAGCTAGGCGTTTGTGGGCCTGACCGGGCCACGCTGTTGGAGTGGTTGGATATGGCAGCGATCGTCTGGGACCTCCAGGCCGCGGCCGAAATCGCCCCCTGAGGAACCTGCAATGTCGACACCGGAGCCCTTGGGCAGCATCTTCGAGAGCATCGCACGCCGCTGGCGCACGCGCTTCATCGAGGCGGCCGTGCGCCCTCCGGCGGGAAAGCACGTTTTGTGCGCCTATGTGAGCACCATCGATCGTTGTCTCCCCGTGACCGAGCCGCTGCTGCAGGCGATGATCCGCGAATCCGGCGTGACGGCAGCCCGGATTGCAGATGCCCGCGGTGCCGCCTCACTGCCCGGCGGCCGGGCCACGACACGCGGCGATGTCGTCCTGGCGCTGCTCTGGAGCCTTGAGCATCAGGGGGGCCGGATCGGCGTGGACGAACCCGGCGTGTTGGACTGGCTCAGCGACCTGTTCGCGCGCTTCGGCAACGATGAGACGCCCGGCGGCGCGCCGGCGGCGATGATCGACACGCTGACCCGGTTGTGCCGGGAGCCAAACGCGGCCGTTTTCACCGTTTTCCATTCCGAGAAGCAGGCCTCGATCTATGCATCGGGCATTCGGTTCCTCACTGCTGATGCGCTCGGCCGGCTGGGAGACGTGGACGCGGCAGCCTACCACCGGGTCAGGATGGATCGCCCGGCTGACCCCGATGTGCGTAATTATCCGCTGAGCTATCAGACCGGGGAGCACCTCGCCTGGGGCCCAGATCCAGCCGAGCGCGTACGGGTGGCGAACGGCCCGGACCGCTTGATTTGCACCGCGCGTTACCTGCATTTCGACGTCGCGGGCCACGTCAGCAGCGGCGCGCCCCCCGCATCCATCGACCGCATCTTCCAGTTCCCCGGCCTGACTGAAATCCAACGCGATGCCGCCACTGCAACCGTCGCCGCGGCCTATCCCTACATGACGCTCACCGGCCTGCAAGGCGCGGGCAAGGAGCAGCGCCCCGCCATCGAACGCGAGCTGGGGATGCTGCTCGGCAAAGTCACCCTCCATATCGAGCTATCCGGGCCACGCAACCTCGATTGGCTGAAGGAGCTGCTCCCGCGTTACGTTTCCAGCGTAGGCGTCAACGATGATGAGCTGCCCGCGGTGTGTCAGGAGATCACCGGCGCCACCGCCGCAGCGGACGGCCAATACGATTCGGTATGGGCCTTCTACCAGGATGCGCGTGCCCTGGCCGCGGCCTTCGACCTGCCGCGCCTCTATGTGCATACGCACCTCGCCGACCTGGTCTTGCGCCGCGAGCCGGTGGAGGATGATGAGCTGTTGGCCGAGATCCTCGCCGACCTCTACGCCAAGTGGATCGTGAGCCGGTGGCTGGGCATGCGGACGTCCTCCGGCCCACTGCCGGATGTCGATCTCAAGCGGGAGGGACTCGAAGCCCTGTTGACCTTTATGGCGCAAGTGGCTGGGTTATCCGGCAAATCGCTGTTTGGCTGGCTCTCTGACACCGCACGGCTGGCCCAAAAGGGCTATTTCACCGTCGCGGACGATTATGCCGTCGCACTCATCCCGGTCGCTTGGTTCCACGGCAGCTTGGCTCAGACGATCATCACCACCGGCGCGGGGGATCGCACCTCCGCGGTCAGCTTCGTCCAATCCTGCTTCAGCCAACCCAGGCCGGTCGCCCCAGCCTGAGCACACCCGGAGGCGTCGATGTCGACAGCGCATCTTGAGATCCGGATCACGGACTTCAACGAGACGTACTTCGCCCTCACGGTGACGGACGCACCGCGGCTGAGTCCGGAGCTCGCCCGCAAGAGCTTCCCGATTTCCAGACAGGCGCTGGCCGACCTGGCGCGCCCTGACTTCTCGTGGGCGGTCAACAGTAGGGATGACGCGCTGCGGGCGCCCGGCTCCCCTGCCGGCCAGAGTATCGAGGCGTTCGGTGAGACGCTGTTCGATGCGCTGATTTGGCATCACCGCGACCCGGATCTCATCGCCTGCTGGACGGATTTCGCCGGTCTGACGGATTCCGTGCGCAGCCTGCGGCTGTGCCTGGCCAACCAGATCCCTGATCTGCCCTGGGAGGCGCTGCGCGACCCCTACAAGCTCAACGGCGCCCTGGCGCGCCACCTGTCAGTCGTTCGTCGTTTTCCGACAGCGCCGGCCATTGCGCCCGTCGATCTGGGGGGCGATCCGCTGCGTATGCTCGTCGTGTTTGCCGACCCGGACGGCGATTTGACGACGGCATCCGCCATCCAAAAGGAACGAACCGCCATCCTGGAAGCGCCGCAGACCACGCTGGCGAGACGAGACTTGCAGATTGACTTCATCGAGCCCGGAAAAGGGCCTACGCTCGATCAGCTC
>JAPKMS010000471.1 GCA_026645775.1 Anaerolineae bacterium | reverse complement strand
TCACCAGCACGGCGCGGCGCAAGGGGGAGCGAGAGATCGAGCGCCAGGAGAAGCTAGTCTTCGAGGTGACCGCTTTCGGCAAGACGCTGGACAAGATCGCGCTGGCCAACCTGCCGCCCGACCCCAACGACGGCGTGCTGATCAACATCGCGCCGCTGCACCCGCTGGTCCCGTGGAGCGAGGCGGCGCGGATGTGGGATGCACTTAGGTCGGGGCAGTACGGTTGGAGTACAATGGCAAAGCAGTTGAAGACCGCCGACAGATAGAGAGTACTCATGTCCCTTGTTACCAAGACTCTTCTGGACCTCCTGGCCGCGCTGGTGCAAGCCTACGGCACGGTCGTCTGGTATGACCCTCAAAAGGACTACCTGGACCTGGCGAATTCGCTGACACCCGCCGGCATGGCCGGAGCGGCCATCCAGCGCTACGAGCCGGAGCGCGGCTTTGTCTGGCTACGCCGGCAGATCGAGCCGCTTTGGGGCCAGGCCAGCGCTCCGCCGCGACTGCTGATCTACGTGCCATTGGCTCAGGCGGCCACCGAACATGCGCTGATTGAATACGAGGTCGGCGGCGTCGTGATGGCGCCCGGCCAGCAGCCGCCGGAACGCAATACCGCGCTGGCGGCGGTAGCGCAACGCGCCCTGGCCGGCATCCGACCCCCGGCCGCTCTGGAGCAAATTGTGGCCGAGGTAGCGGCGGGCAAGTGGTCGCTGGCAGAACTAGACAGAGAGGCTGAGCACGGGCTGGAAGCCCAGGCCGGCGTGCTCAAGCTGGTGTTTGACACAGGCAATGCCGCACAGATCGCCTTGCGTTTCCTGGGCGATCCGGCGATCGACGCCCGTGTCGCAGAAAAGGGCGCGCTGGGCAGCCTGGTCGCATCATTGGGCGACCTGCTCGGCGTCTCTTTCCGCGCAGACGAAGGCGCTGAAGGGTTGCGCGCCCGGCTGGCGCGCCAGGTGCTGGTGACCGACTTCCTGGCGGCCTTCGGTGGTGATCCGCCCGTTGCACTGCGCACTTTCCCCGTGGCTGACCGTCTCGTTGCCCGGCAGGCTGCTGTCGAACTGGCCTCGGCCTGGCGCAACCGCCGGGATGCAGCCGCCAGCTACGTCCGCTGGGCCGACCAGGTCGAAGTTGAGATCAGTGCGGGTTCGGCCGCAGACCGGCCCGGGCTGGGGCAGATACTTGCCGGTTCCGACACCTTCGCCGCGACCGAGGCCCGCTTACAGCGCGAGGTCGAGCTGGCGCTCGTGAAGCACGCGTCCCTTGAGTTGGTTGCGTTAGCCGAGATGCGGCTGACCCGCTTCTGGGCAAGCCAGCGCCCCCAGATCAAGGCGCGCTGGGACGTCATCGCCGACGCCGGCCGTGTCGCCGTCGAGGCAGGCCGCGTCGTCGGAGCGCTGAAGGGCAAGAAGCACCCGGCGGCCGATCTTGTGCTGAATTACGCCCTCGGCCCGACCAAGGGCGCAAAGAAGAAGGATGTAGCTGCTCATAAGCCCGGTCTCTGGGATCCCAGCGGCCCCTGGTGCATCGTAGACACCGCACAACGCCATCTGGAGCGCGACTTCCACCGCTTCGAACTCGATATCAGCCAGCATGAATCACTGGTTGCCCTCGTGGCCCACGCCCGCGGACGCTACGCTGCGGCCGCCGAAATGCTGGCCGAGTCCTTCGTCGACGCCTACGCCGCGGAAAAGTTCAATGTCGTCGGCTCGGTGGCGAGCTCGGCCGGCGGCCTGCCGAAGGACACAATCATCCAACAGGCTGACACATATGCCAGATTCGTCGGGCCGGCTGCGGACACGGGACGCGTGGCATACTTCCTGGTGGATGCCTTACGCTTCGAGATGGCGCGTGAGCTGTCCACCCTGCTCGCCGACGATTGGCAGGCCGAACTGATACCGGCACTGGCCACCCCGCCCACCGTCACCGAGATCGGCATGGCGGCCCTCATGCCCGGCGCAGAGCGTGGGCTGGTCGTCGTGGCCGCAGACTCCGGCGGTATGGCCGCGGTCGTAGAAGGCAAGACGCTCAGGACGCGCCAGGAGCGCCTGGACTACTTCACCTCCGCAATTGGCGCGGCTGGTGGCAGCACCAGCGCAAGTGCCGCCGTCGCAACTGTCCGGCTGGATCAACTCGCACCTCTGACCGACATCCACCTGCGCGACGCGCTGAAGGGCGCACGTATCGTGGTGGTGACGGCGACGGAGGACATCGATGGCCTATGCGAGAACACGCCGAACCTGGCGCGGGGCATGCTGGACGATGTGCTGCTGCGCCTGCGGCGGGCGATTAAAGCCTTGTTCGAACAAGTGGGCATCAAGATGGTCGTTATCTCTGCTGACCACGGCTACCTGTTCGGCGAGAGGCTCACCAGCGGCCAGGG
>JAPKMS010000470.1 GCA_026645775.1 Anaerolineae bacterium | reverse complement strand
GCGCACCACATTGAACGCGCTGTAAACGGTCTTGGCGTGCACGATGCCCTGCTGGCTCTGGCCGGCCAGATCGGTAAAAATCTCGAAGATCAGGTCGCTGATCGCCGCCTGGGCGTAGGTCGGGCTGGCGCGCAGCTTCAGGATCTCAGCGTTGGATATCCGGTCGTCGCCGATGACCATGTGTTCGTCGTATTCGCAGGCGACTTCTTGCTTGCGGAGTTGCATGTCCAGGCGACGCCCATCGGACACCTGCGCCCAGCGCGTCCATTCGCGGCGCATCCGTTTGGGCCGGAAGTCCACGACGATCTCGCCCGAATCATCCCGGCGTTCCAGGGTGATGAATGCCCCGGCCGGCAGCTTGTGCTTCTCGAACCAGGGCCGCAGCCCCGTCACGTAGCGCCCGCTGTGGTTGACCCAGGCCGGGAAGCGGTTGCCCCAGCGCCCGTCGATCAACGTGACCATAGTCCGCTCGCCGTGCCCCTTGGGGAAGAACGGTCGGGCGTGCCGATTCAGCGGCAGGGTGCCCGAAACCAGGTGCGGGTAAGTCAGCAGCAGGGTGGTTGTGGTGAGGGCTGCCCGCGCCGCGGCCTGTTCGTCCAGCAGGTCATCGGACCACTCGTCATCTAGCTCGAAAGCCAGCGCGCGGAGGTCGGGCGGCAGCGCGTCGGGATTGTGCGGGATGTGCGTGTAGCGCAGCGGCTCGGGCACGACCAGCGTTTCAGCCGGTTCCAGCCGGCGGAGGAACCACTGGCGCTCTTCACCGGGCCCCACCTGGTCGAAGCGGCCATCGGCTAACAGCGCGCTTTGCACCGAGAAGGCCTGGATTTCCGGCTTGATCTCGGCCGGGAGGTCCAATTCTCGGAGCAGATCGGTGGTGTTGATCGGCAGGGCGCGCATCTCAATGAGGGCTTCGGCGATATTCAGGTGACCGACGTGAACCTCGGCCAGCAGATCGCGCACCAGCCAGCGGTCTTCGAAGGTCGCAAAGCCGGGCTGTTGCGCCAGCTCCGCCGCGATGAGAGCCGGCAGGCCGGTCGCATAGGTGGCCAGCAGCTTCTCCGGGCTGACCAGGTCACCGGCCACCACGAGGCTGGCTGCGTCGGCGTTCAGCTTGTGCGGCTTGGTCAACCCTGCGGCGAAATCGCGCTGCCGGCGCGCGGGACCGAAGTCCACGGTGATCACGTCGAAATCGCCAAACTCGGGATTCTCGCCCGCGCGCACCGCGATCACCTCGCCGAGGCGAAAGTCCAACGCCGGGAAGATGACCTTTTCGGCCACGGCAAAGCGCTTTTTGGGCTGATAGAGCGTGCCCTGCGCCAACCCGGCACGGATATCGGTCTCCTCGCGGCGGCACAGTTCCGAGACGAGCGCCAGGGCCAGCTCGCGGGTGGTTAGCGGGTGTTCGGCGTCCAGCAGCAGGGATTGAAGATACTCGATATCGACAGGGGCCAGCTTAAAAGTCTGCCAGTATTCAGCAGTTTGCGTCTTCCGTTGAATCACGCGCGGCTTCTCCTCTTAATGATGCCGGTTTTCATCCAAGCTGCGAGTATAACAGGGATGCGCCGGGTTGCCAAATGGGCTTACGCGTCTGCGCTGTTTGCCGGCTCTTCGAACGCCTCGGCGTCAAGGGCGGCCTCGTCCGTGTCCTCGGTGACCAGGGCGGTGGCCTCGTCGGCAAAGGGCGCCAGCACCTGCACCTCCACCTCGCCCATACCATCCACCGTCAGGCCCAAGACCTGCCCGGCGGATTCGTATTTGAGGATCGTCGGGATGCCGGCGGTCTCCAGTTTCCCCTTCACGACCTGAGCGGCGAGCATGCCATAGCTGCGATAGACTGTGACAAAATTAGGTTCAGACATGGGATGTCCTCCTTGGTTGGCAATGAGTATAGCACAACCGGGCCCGAAGGTCATAGTCGGCCATTTGGCGCCTGCGGCGCATCGTGCGAAAATGGGCGCGGGGAGGGTCGAAAAAGTGCCATACCAACATGTCAATGGGATTCGCCTGCGGTACGAAGCCTGGGGCGCCGGCGAGTGGCCGCTGGTGCTGCTGCACGGCCTGGGCTCCTCGGCTGATGACTGGATCATGCAGCTCGGCGCCCTTGCACCGCATTACCGGTGCGTGGCGGTCGATCTGCGCGGGCATGGGCTGTCGGACCGGCCGGCGGGGGCGTACTCGATCGCCTTGTTTGCCTCGGACGTGGTCGCGCTGGTGCAAAGCCTGGGGCTGGCCCCCGCGCACGTGTTTGGGTTGAGCCTGGGCGGCATGGTGGCGCAGCAGATGGCCATGGCCCAGCCAGCGGTCGTCCGCAGCCTGGTGCTGCTGAACACGCTGCCCGGCCTGTGGCCCCCGGTGCGGGGGACGGCGCGGCTGGCCGCGCGACGCCTCTCGCCGCCCTGGCGCCGGCGTTCGATGGACGAACAGGCCGCCCGCGTGGCTGCGGATCTGTTCCCGCGGCCGGAGCACGCGCCCTTGCGAGCACAGGCCCGGGCGCGGCTGGCAGCCAACGACCCGATCGCCTATCGCCGGGCCATCCGTGCGATCGTCGGCTACCGGCCCGGCTCTGCGCTGAGCCGGATCGCGTGCCCGGCCCTGATCATGGCCGGCACGGCGGATCGGGTGGTGCCCGCCGCGTACCAGGTGCGCCTGCGCCGCGCGCTCCCGCGGGCTGCTTTTGTCGCCATCCCCGATGGCGGCCACGCCTGTAACCTCGAATGGCCGGAGCCGGTGAACGCCGCGGTGCTTGCGTTTCTGCAATCGGTGGATCGGGTGACCCCAGGGACGCCGGGGCACGCGCTCATTTAGCACCTTACCAGTCAGATTCTTGTACAACGAGCAAGAATTTCCCTTGCCACGAATTACACGAATTACACGAAAGCGGTC
>JAPKMS010000469.1 GCA_026645775.1 Anaerolineae bacterium | reverse complement strand
CGTCGCCTGCCACACCCGCGCCGCCACGCGGTGTGCGCCCAACACCGATTCGATGCGCGCCGCTTGCAACTCGTATGTGTTCGCCATGGGAGACCTCCTGCGTGAGACGTGAGATAGCATATCAGAACATTTGTTCTGTGTCAAGATACAAAAAATCCGGCCCTTGCGGACCGGATCAGGGGCAATCAACGTCAGCGGATGATGCTACTGCCCCGCAGCGCGCTGCCGGGCAGCCAACGCTTCCACTTCGACCGTGAGTTGATCGAGCGCGTCGGAGAGCGCCCGGACGTCCTGCCGGGTGGGAAGATCCCGCAGGGTGCGCACCACCCACTCGTTGGCTGTGGGTGGGGTGGCCAGGGCGCTCGGGGCGGTCAGCTTCCGAATGAGCCGCCACCCCTCGTCCTCGGCCAACTCGCCCAGGTCGATGAGCTGGTGCACGCGCCGCTCGATTTCCTCATCGATCCCGCGCAGCAGGTCTAGCGGCGCCGCCAGACCGCGCCGCAGCGTGGTCAGCGTATTGCCGCCCGCCCGGACAAGCCCAGTGAGCACCGCCGCCGGCAGAAACCCGCTGCGCGCTTTCTCCTGCTCCACGATGATCTGCGTCAAGATGAGCGTCGTCAGCTCCTCGCCGGTGGCATGGTCGATGACCCGCACCTCCGCGCCCTGCCGGACGAGGTCCGCGATCGCTTCGAGCGAGACGTACTGCTTGGCCTCGGTGTCGTAGAGCTTGCGATTGGGGTAACGCTTGATCACGGGCATGTCAGATTCACGCGGATTTCTTCAACTCATCGAGCTTTTTGGTCAACGCCGTGATCTTGTCGTTCAGCGCCTCGATTTCGTCTTTGGACGGGATATTGAGCCGGTCCACCGCATCTGCGACCCGCTGCTCCAACTCACTGCCCACGTGCTTCACCGACTCGGAGCGACGCTCGAAGAGCTTCTTGCGCTTTTCCAGGACATCGCGCACGACCTTCTTGCCGTCATCCTCCGCGATCTGGCCGCGATCGACCAGGCGATCGACAAACTCTTCCACCTCGTCTTGAGCCAGCCCAACCGCGCCGACCCCGGCCAGCAAGACGCGATGCGCCAGGTTGACCAGCGAGCTTTTCTCCACACTCTCGGCTGTTTCCTTCATCGACTGGCGCACGCGGGAGGCGGCCTGGCTCTTGTCGATGTCTTCCGCGGTCTCCCGGACGCGTCCGATGACCTTGCCGACCACGGGAGCTTTCTCCATCTCGACCGCCACGTCCTTGACAGCCTGCTTGACTTCTTCGGCCATCTCTTTCACGGTGCTCTTGAGCTGTTCGGTCGGCGACGGCTCCTGGATCGCTTCTTTGATTTCCGACACCACCGGGGATTCCTCGACCTCAGCGGCCACCTCTTCGACGGCTTGTTTCACATCATCCATATCCATGTCTACCTCCTCGCTGGACTTGAACGGGTCTTACTGCTATACCCACGCCATAACGCAGTGCGTCATAAACGAAATATAACACAACGCGTCATGGCTGTCAAGCGGTCAGATCGGGAGATTTGAGCTCATAGCTGCCGGCGCGGGAGCCCGACCAGCAGGGCGAGCGGCCCCAGTAGCAGGAGCCACATCGCGGCGGTCAGGCCGAATCGCTGTGCGACCAGGCCCAGCGCCAACGGGATGAGCCCGCCGGCCAGGCCGGAGACGTTCTTCACCGCCAGCGCGGCGCCGCTTTGGCCCGGCATCGCGGAATAGAGCCCGGCCTGGAGGATGGCATACCAACCGGAGTTGAACAGCCCCAGCAGCCCGAGCACGGCGAATTTTGCCCATGGCGCGGGGACGAGCAAAAAGGCCGGGTAAAGAACCAGCTCAGCCACGACGCTCAGCCGCAAATACGCCACCCCCCGCACCCGCTCCAGCAACGGGATCAGCAGGAAGTCTCCGAGCAGCCCCACGCCGGTCCAAACGGCCACCGCGGCGCCGGCCTGGGCCGGGGTCACTCGCGCAATGTCCACCATGTAGAGCGCCAGGAAGCCGAGCAGCACATCGAGCATCAGGTCAGAGAATTCGAGCAGCAGCAGCCAGCGCAGCACCTCGCCCCGGCGCAGCGCGCGCAGGGCCCCCAGCAAACCCTCGCCCACGGCCCCGAGCTCAAGCTTCTGCCCACCGTCCAGCTCGCCGCGGCCGTTGCGAATTGGCATCCGCCAAGCCACGATGAGGAGCGCCCCCGTAAGCGCGGCAAATCCGGCAAACAACCCGCGCCAGCCCCACCCGGCCAGCGCCGCCGCGCCCAGGACCAGCGGCCCAAGCACCACCCCCACCGAGCCGGCAAAGGTCCAGCGCGCCATGTTGTGCTCGTGCCGCGTCGGCTCCAGATCCATTAACGTGGCCTGCGACAGGCTGACAAAGGCGCCCGACGCCGGGTAAAACAGGATGAACGAGAGCAGCAGGGGCGCGTAGCTGTGGCTGAGCGCCGTCAGGCCCAGCGCGGCCGCGAACAGAATCCCACCGCCCAGCACGATGAGCCGCCGCCGCCAAACATCGCCCAGCACCGCCAGGAACGGCTCCACCAGGTTGCCCACCACATTGGGCACGCCCAGCAGCAAGCCGATCTGCGCGTAACTCAGCCCCAGGTCGTCGCGGATCAGCGGCCACGCCGCCTCCCGCGCACCGTAGACGAACTCGTCGAGGAACTCGATGAGGAGGAGCGTGAGGATGAAGAGCGCCCCGCGGGGCGGCACCGCGCCGGTGCGCCGGAAACGAGAAACGTGATGCGTGAGACGTGCTCCGTATTTTACAGGGCGCGCAGCGCCGCGATCATCGCATCTACCGCCGCGGCGAAAAAGCGATCCATGGCGGCATCCGCCGCCTGGTACGCGCCGCCGTAGTTTCCGTCGCCCAGGCCGGCGCGCGTGGCCGCGGCGCTGGCGGTGCGCGGCAGGCTCACCAGCGGCTTTTCGCCAGCAGGCACGGCGCCGACCCGCGTGAACGGGAAGTTCTCCGACCAGTTGGCGTGTCGCTGCGGCAGGCCAAGCTCGTCGCTGGCCTTGATCACGTCCGGGTGCGTCCACCACTGGAAGATCTCGAACCGGGCATCCGGGTGCGCGTTGCCCAGCTCAACCAGGAGCGGGATCAGCACGCCGGTGTTGCCGCCGTGGCCATTGCTCACCAGGATACGCCGAAACCCCTGCGCCACCAGCGCAGCCAGCACCTCGCGCACGACGGCTGCAAAGGTCTCCACCCGCAGGCTGATGGTGCCCGGATAGGTTGTGAAATACGGCGAGATGCCAAACGGCAGCGGCGGCGCGACCAGCACGTCCTCCTGGCGGCACGCGGCCCTGGCGATCTCAACCGGCGCCAGGATGTCGGAGAGCAGGCTGACGTAGCCGTGCTGCTCGCACGCGCCGGTGATCACCACGATGCGG
>JAPKMS010000468.1 GCA_026645775.1 Anaerolineae bacterium | reverse complement strand
TTGACCTTGGGCACGGGCGCAAGCATCACGCATCCCGGCTCCACAGTCAGCATGGTCGTCACCGATGTGGACGGCACAGCTGCGGGTGATGGTTTCCTGTGCAAGGTCTACAGCGGCAACGGCAGCGTCGCCTTCCCGATCGGGGATGCTTACGGCACGACGGAGTACTCGCCGTCTACGCTGAACTTCACGGCTGATCTGGCCTCCAGCACCGTCTGCGCGCGGGTGACAAACGCGCGCCACCCGAACTGGCCGGGGACGAACTACCCGACGTACATCACGCGCTACTGGACCGCCACCAGCAGTGACAACACCTTCACCTGCACCGCATCCTTCACCTACGTGGATGGCGATGTGGTGTTGGGTGGGACTCCACAGCAAATCGAGGCTGCCCTGTATCACAAGGTGTGGGACGGGGCGAGCTGGACGACCAGGAACCAGACGGACGTTGACACGAACACCTTGTCCAGCGTAGTGAACAGCTTCTCCGACCATTCGGCGTTCTCCGGTTCGCCCCTGGCCGTCACCCTGGCCGCGTTCGACGCGCAGGCCACGGCGGATGGGGTGATGCTGGCCTGGGAGACCGTCTCGGAACAGGACAACGCAGGGTTCAACGTGTATCGCACTGGGTCGGACACGGGGCCTTGGTCGAAGCTGAACGATGCCTTGATCCCGGCGGCTACCCCCGGCGCCGGCACCGGGCAGGCCTACACCTGGGAGGACGTGTCCGCGCAGCCTAACACAGCCTACTTCTACCGGCTGGAGGCGGTGGACCTGACCGGCAACGCTGAGCTACTGGGGATCACCGGGGTCACGTACCGGCCGGCCCAGCGCCGCTGGCTGCCATTGGTGCGGTAACGCCCCGGTAACGCGGACACAAAAAGGGCGGGCTTATGCCCGCCCTGATCCGGCTCGCTGCGGCAAAGGGGCGGGTCCACAGGACCCGCCCCTTTGCCGTTCTGGGTGATTGGTCCGATTACGGCGCGGCCGACTGATGACAGGCCGTGCAGCTATCGACTGCGAAGCTCACGTGATTTTCAGGGAACGGCTTCACCTTGTCTGCGCCGTGGCAGACGGTGCAATCCTTGTAGGCTTCGCCCACGATCGGATGCGGGGTGGTCGGGCCGCCGCTGGGCTGGGTCGTGCTGCCACCGGCCGCCGGCTGATGGCACGTCGTGCAGCTATCGGCCGCAAAGCTGGTGTGATTGGCCGGGAACGGCTTGAGCTTGCCTTCGCCGTGGCAGGTCGTGCAATCCTTGTACGCATCCCCTGCGATCGGGTGCGGGATCGCCTTGGGGCCGGACGACGTCGCCTCCGGGGTCGCATCGCTGGCCGCGGCCTGCTTATGGCAGATCGTGCAGCTATCGATCGTGTAGGTCGCGTGGTTCGCCGGGACGGGCTTGATCTTGCCTTCGCCGTGGCAGGTGGTGCAGTCTTGGTAGGTGGCGCTGGTCAGATCGTGATTCGCCGGGATCGCCTTGGGACCGGACGCCGCTGCCTCCGGGGTCGCATTGCTGGCCGCCGGCTGATGACACGTCGTGCAGCTATCGGCCGCAAAGCTGGCGTGATTGGCTGGGAACGGCTTGACCTTGCCTTCACCGTGGCACAGAGTGCAGTCTTGGTAGGTGGCGCTGGTCAGGTCGTGATTTGCTGGGATTGACTTCGGCCCGCCGGAGTCCGTGGCAGTGGCCGCGCCCGCCGCGTGACAGATCTGGCATGACTCGACCGGCCGGCCCTCGTGATTAGCCGGAACCGGCAGCGTGGCGCCCGCCGCATGACACGTGTCACAATTCTCCCGTCCCTCGACGGGGTGCGGTATCGGCTTACCGAGCTGGGTGTTATCCACCGTCGCGGCCGGGATGGGGGTCGGCGTCAAGGGTGCGAAAACGGGCACCTGCGTGGCTGGCGCGGGCACAACGGCGACGGCCGTTTGTTCAAACGTGGCAAGCCAGTAAAGGCCCAGGGCCAGAACCAGGGCGAAGATCACCGCAATCGGCAGGTACACCCGCTCGCGGCGGCGCACGCCGGCCGGATTGGCCGCCGGCCGCAGCGAGTTGGACATTAATGCGGCTAACTCGGCGCCATGTTCCTCTTCCATCTGGTGCCGGGTCATCTTGCCGGTGAACATGGCCTTGTTAAACATTTTCAGGTGCACATTGTAGAAGTGCCACACCAGGATCGCCAGCACGGCCAGCACCGCCTCGCCGCCGTGAGCGGCTTTCGCCGCCGGGATGAATTGGCCGGGCAGGAAGTTGGAGGTTGCGATGGGATTCCACAGCATAAAGCCGGTCAGCCCCATCATGATGGCGCCCCACATCATGGCCCAGTACTCAGCTTTTTCCGCGAAGTTGTAACGCGGCAGCTTGGGGTGCTCTTTGGTCAACCCGAGATTGACGCGGAGTACATCGAGCACATCGATCAGGTCCTTCGGGCCCGGCAGCATGGTCATCTCGACCCGCTGCACGAACACCTTGTAGCCCAGGACCACCGCATGGTAGATGCCTTCGAGGACGAACGTGATCGCGGCGATGCGATGAATGATACGCACCAACTCGATGCCGCCCAAGAGGCCGATCAAGAAATCGGCGACCGGTGCGGCCGAGTATTTCTGGATCAGGCCGGTGATACCCAGTGTGCTGAACGACACGATGAGCAGAATATGCTCCAGGCGCTGGGGCACCGAGAATCGGAGATAGGCTTCGTGCTTGGCTGTGGAAGCCGTCGGTTCTTTTGCCATGGCTTAAGCCCCCTTCCGCTTGAAGCGATTGATGATTTTGCGCACCGCATCGAGCACCACAAAGAGGGCCATGGCTCCGATCACTGCGGGAATCAAGATGCGATAGAACAGGTTAACGTAGTAGACCAGCGGATAATGTTCACGAGTCGGTTGGAAGTGACCGACCCAGCTATCCGGGAAGTTGGCGGTCGCATCCGGGTGGCAGCGCTGGCACGTGACCAGCAGATTCTCCTTCACGACCGACGCGTTCGCACTCGTCACCTGGCTGATGGCGTGCACGCCGTGGCAGTCGGTGCAAACGGCTTTGTTGGTCTCCTGGTCGGGATGTTGCTTCTCAAACAGGGTCACCGTGGTGCCGTGGAAATCGGCCACGTACGTATTGAACACGTCGGTCGAGATGCCGTATTTCTGCATCAGCGCCGCGTCGCCGTGACATTTCCCGCACATATCGGGTGATTTCAGACGAAAGGCCGTCGTCGAGGGGTCTTCTTGCTTGTGCGAGCCGTGGCAATCGGTGCACACCGGCACGTCAGTGTTGCCCGCCAGCACGGCCGCACCGTGCACGCTCGTCGCGTATTGGTCGTAAATCGTGCTGTGGCATTTCTGGCACGTGGTGGAAACCCGCTGCGGTGGGACATTGGGTTTTTGGACATCATGGGCGCCATGACAATCGGTGCAGACCGGCGCATTGCGGTTGCCGGACGCCAGCTCACGCTGATGATTGCTGTCCAGCGCCTCACGATATTGCTTTTCGTGGCAGGTCTTGCACTGGGTGTACCGCTCCATCTGGAAGTCGCGGCGATCCGTCGCGGTCAGTTTGGGGTGCGGGTAACCGGTGATGTTGGTGTGGCAGGCGATGCATTGCATCCCTTGAGCGCCGTGCACGGATGCGTTGTAGACCAAGGGATCTACGGTGAGCGATAAAGCCTCGCCGTTCCCAAGTTGGGTGCTGAGACCTGGGATGTTATGGCAGCCCAAGCAGGTGGTGTTGTCGCCCTCTGCGGCATGGGCAGCCGTCACCAGGGTAACAAGCAGCAGACAGGACAGTCCTGCTACGGTGAACCATCTTAAGTGCTGCCGACGTAGGCAAGCAAAGATCATGCGGTTGATCCTCCGAACAATATTGAATCGTTTCTGGCGGCGTCACATTATAACAAGTGCATGCCAGATGCTATATGACTTACGTCATGCTTGGACGTTCAAGACGTAAGTTGAGCGGAGTAGGAGCGAGGCATCCCCAGGCCGATGCGCGTGATGAGCGGCGGTCTTTGGTGGGAATGCCTCGCCTCTACCCGACTTAGCCCAGCTCGGTCAGGCGTGCGCGCAACCGGGCCGCTCGGGTTTTGAGCTCCGTCAATTTCTCCCGTTCACGCTGCACCACATGGGCCGGCGCCTTCTGGGCAAATGCGCCGCCCAGCAGCCCCTCAGTTCGGGCGATTTGCGACTCGGCGTCTGTCAGCTCTTTGCCCAACTTGGCGCGCTCGGCATCCAGATCCACCAGGTCGGCCAGGGGCAGATAGGTGGTCACGGCGCCGGTCACCAGGGTCAGCGCCCGGTCGGGCGCGTCGGCGTGCGCGGCGATGGTCAGGCGGCCCGGATCCAGCCGGGTCAGGGTGCTCAGGATTTCGGCCTGCGCCTGCACGACTGGGGTCAGCTTGCCGGCTGCGATGGTGGCTTGGATCGGCTGGCCGGGTTTTACGTTGTACTCGGCCCGTGCGTTGCGGATGGCGCGCACCATATCCATCAGCAGGCCCATCTCGGCCTCGGCGGCCTCGTCCCGCGGCGCGGCCTCGGGCCACGGTGCGATGATCAGGGCCGCCGGCCAATCCGCCGCCGTATCGCCGGCGGCTTCCCGCAGGTAGCCCCACGTCTCCTCGGTCACGTATGGGATGAACGGGTGCAGCATGCGCAGCGACTCATCCAGCACCTTAATCAGTGTCTCCTGCGTGCGAGCCTTGGCTTCCGCATCGCCGCGATAGAGCGCGATTTTGCTGATCTCCAGGTACCAGTCGCAGAACTCGCTCCAGAAAAAGTCATAAATCTGCCGCCCGGCTTCGCCGAACTGGAAGGTGTCCATCAGGCGCGTCGCATCAGCGATCGTGGCGGAGAGGCGGCTGAGGATCCAGCGTTCTGGTAGGTTGGTAGGTTGGTAGGTTGGTAGATGGGTGTCTGCCTCTTGGCTCCTGTCCCCTGTCTCCTGACTCCTGACTCCTGACTCCTGACCACTGAGCTGCGCCAACACAAACCGCACCGCGTTCCAGATCTTGTTTGTGAAGTTTCGGTTGCCTTCCACGCGCTGCAAACTCAGGTTCATGTCGGTGCCGGGGGTGGTGCCGGTGAGCAGGGTGAAGCGCAGCGCATCGGCGCCCATCGGCTGCAGGCCGTCCGGGTACTGCGCTCTGACATACTCTCCCAGTTCCTCCGGCCTGGCGCCATCGAGCAGCGCGATGGGATCCAGCACGTTGCCGGTCGTTTTCGACATCTTGCGGCCCTGGTCGTCCCGGATAATCCCGTGCAGGTACACCGTCTCGAACGGGATGTCGTTGGTGTAGAGCAACCCCTGCATGATCATGCGCGCCACCCAGAAGAACAGGATGTCGTAGCCGGTTTCCATCACAGTCGTCGGGTAATAGCGGCGCAGATCGGGCGTGTCGTCGGGCCAGCCCAACGTCGAGAACGGCCACAGGCCTGAGCTGAACCAGGTGTCGAGCACGTCCGGGTCCTGCTCGATGCGCGGCGAGCCGCAATGCTCACAGTGGGTCGGATCGATCTTGGCGATGGTCATGCCACCGCAGTCCGCGCAGTGCCATGCGGGAATCCGATGGCCCCACCAGAGCTGCCGGCTGATGCACCAATCTCGAATATTTTCGAGCCAGTTGTAGTACACCTTGGTCAACCGCTCTGGGATGATGGTAATGCGGCCTGACCGCACGGCTTCCAGGCCCATATCGGCCATGGGCTTGATCTTCACGAACCATTGGGTGCTCACCATCGGTTCCACGATCTCACCGCCGCGCTGTGAGCGGGGCACCTGCGTCCGGTACTTCTCGGTCTTGATGGTCAAGCCCGCGGCCTCCATGTCGGCCCACAGTTTCTTGCGGCACTCGAAGCGGTCCAGCCCCGCGTAGTGCGGGCCGGCTTCCGTGTTCATCTTCACGTCGCGGCCCAGCACGCAGATGATCGGCAGACCGTGGCGCTGGCCGATGGTGAAGTCGTTGGGATCATGGCCGGGCGTAATCTTCAGCGCACCGGTGCCGAACGCCATGTCCACGTAGGTGTCGTGGATCACCGGGATGGTGCGCTTGAGCATGGGCACCAGGCAGGTCGCGCCGATCAGGTGGCGGTAGCGCTCGTCGTCCGGGTGTACGGCCACTGCGGTGTCGCCCAGGATCGTCTCGGGCCGCGTGGTCGCCACCGGGATGTAGCCCACGCCCGGCCCGTCGTCCAGGTTCGCCCCGGCAATCGGGTACTTGAAGTAGTACAGCGTGGCGTCCTCCTCGCTGTACTCCACCTCGAGGTCGCTGACCGCGGTCTGCAAGCCGGGCGACCAGTTGATGAGATACTCCCCGCGGTAGATCAGCCCCATGCGGTAGAGGCGCACGAACGCCTCGCGCACCGCGCGGCTGAGCCCCTCGTCCATGGTGAAGCGCATGCGATCCCAGTCGCACGAGGCGCCCAGGCGGCGGAGCTGGCGCACGATGTGGCCGCCGTACTTTTCCTTCCACTGCCAGGTGCGGCGGAGAAACTCGTCACGGCCGATGTCCTGCCGGCGGGTCCCCTCGCGGGCCAGCATCTTTTCCACCTGGAGCTGCGTGGCAATGCCCGCGTGGTCGTAGCCGGGGACCCACAACGCCGCGTAGCCGCGCATCCGCTTGTAGCGGATCATCAGGTCTTCCAGCGACACGAACATCGCGTGGCCCAGGTGCAGCTCGCCGGTGATGTTGGGCGGCGGGATGCTGATCACGAACGGCTTGGCATCCGGGCCGGCGAGCTCCGGCTTGAAGAAGCCGGACTGTTCCCACCAGTCGTAAATCCGGCGCTCCGAAGCGGCCGGATCGTAGGTTTTGGGCATATCAAAGGCAGGCATGAAACGGTCCTTTCATTCGCTGATTCGTCATTCGCTGATTTGCTCACTCATGTGCGCTCGGATTCTCGGCCACCAACCCCTCGGCCCGCGCCGCGGCCAGCAGGTTCTCGTCGGCGCTGACGAAGATGGGGGCGGGAAGATCTAATACCAGCGTCTCACTCAATACCCGCAGCGCGGTCGCTAGATGAATCGCATCATACGCCCGCAGGGCGTGGCGTAGGGCGAGCTGGCTCGCATGACCAAGAATTTGGCGGGATGTTTCGGTCAGCTGAAGCACGCTGTAAGTTTCTTTGAGCGCACGCGCGGCCAGGCTGTTCCGCAAGGTCAGGCCGATACGCTTCTCGCGTTCCGCCCGCGCAATCGCGCAAATGACCTCAACGCTGATCAACTCGGTGCTCACAAAGCGATCTTGCGCTGCCTGCTTAAGCGTCTCATTAATCCATCGGCTGCCGGGCTCGCGCAGATAGTGCTTAGCAAATCCGCTGGCATCAAAGTAGTAGATGCGCATTATCGCGGCCCTCGGTCTTCGATGATCCAGTCACTGAGCGGCACACCCTGCAGCCGATCACGCACCTCTTCCAGCGTTGGCAGCGGTTCACCCCCCGAAAGCTCCTCGACCAGTTCCGCCATCCAACTTGTGTCAGCCAACAGGCCACTTTCGCGCATTGTGCGGTCGAATTTCTCGCTTTCGGTTTCCTCCGCTGGCGGCGCTACGACAAACTCGGCGGCCAACGTATCCACCACTGCCTGGTTCAGCGAAACATTGTACTCAGCCGCGCGCTCCTTCAGCGCCCGGTGTAGCCGCGCCGGCAGCCGCACGGTCAGTTTGACGGTATCTTCGGCCATCTCGCGTCTCCTCGATGTGCCACTATGGTGGCATGGTGGCACACAGTATACACCAGGGCGCCGCGTTTTTCAAACCAGGTTTCTCGCAGAAACCTGGTTTGAAACGAAAAAGCGCCCTTCGCGTCACAAGGACGGAAGGGCGCTTCCGCGGTACCACCTTGGTTGGCGGGCTGGAAGCGAGAAACTGCAAGCTGACAGCCTGCCCACTCTGCGCTGTAACGGGCGAACCCGTGACGCTCTACTTCCTGAAGCCAGTTTCCAGTTTCAAGCGTCAGACTCCCCGGCGACCTTCGGCAGCGCTCACGTCATAAGGGGGCTTCCACCCAGTGACCCCCTCTCTCTGGCGACGGCTTTACCGCCTACTCCTCCGGTTCAACGTCCGTATTTTGTTCAGTGGCGCACATTATACGCGCCCTTGTGCGGGTTGTCAACCGCCCGGTACGCGGCGGCGCAAATCGGTGATGACGTCGGCCAGGTCCGCGCGCAACCCGGAGCCATCGGGCAATTGATCCAGCAGCCCCTGGGCTTCCTGCAGCCGGCGCCGCGCATCGTTGAAATCGATGGCGCCCTGGTTCACCTGTTGGCGCACCGGCAGCAGCAAGGCCACCGCCTCATCAAAGATTTCGCTGGGTGTCAGAGCCAACCCGCCCTCGGCCCCGCGGATTGAGCGCATGCCGCGCGCCACCGCTTCGCTGGCCTCCATGTCGGCAGGATTGACCAGCCACTTGGCGGCCTCGCCGGCCAGCCAGCGGAAAGCCGTCTCGGGCGACATGTCGGCGCGCTCCAGGGTCGTGCTCCGATCCACGCTGTTGCGGGCCAGGGCCGTGCGCTGGATCGCGAGCTGGTAGGCCCCGCGCGGCGTCTGAAACAGGGCGCCGGTGACCTTGTAGCCGCGCGGCGCGGGCAGGATCCAGCTCCACATCACCTTGAGCCAGTCCATGCCGCCCAGGCTGATGGTCGGCTCGGGCATCACCGGCGTTTCCTTGTCCTGCACCAGTTGGTTCCAAAGCAGCAGTTTTTCGGTGAGCGTCGTCGCGACCACGCGCGGGGCGTTGGCGCCGGCATCGCCCAGGCAGTTCACGAATTCACCGATAAGGAAGCCGGGCCGGATCGCCGGCCGGCGCAGCAGCGGCAGCCCGCGCGTGAACCACAGCTCACGCAGCGTGTGCAGCAACCAGCGAACGGCATTGGCCAGCAGATAGAGCGCCACTACAAGGAACAGCGCCGCCATCGCGATGCTGCCGTACTCGCGCAATTTATCCGCAAGGGCGCTCGCGAGGGTGGCGGCGGGCGCCGCAGGTTCCGGCGCGGCCACCGGCTCGGGCGTGGGGGCCAACACCGTCGCACGCGCTGCGGCCTGGCCGTCCAACGCGGCCCGCAGCCCGGTCAGCGCCTCGGTGTTGCCGCGGTACTGCTCGGCCAGCTCGGCATAGAGCGCGGCCGCACGGGCATAGTCCTTGCCATCCAGATAGGTTTGCGCCAGCACCAGCCTGGCCTGCAACACGGTCAGCGTGGGTGTGGCAGTGGGAACCAGGGTGGGCGTGCGCGTGGGCGTTGGGGTGGCGGGCGTGCCTGTCGGTGTTTCGGTCCCGGCGGTGAGCGTGGCTGTTTGAGAGCCGGCGGGAAGTGCGGCGGTGGGTTGCGACGTGGGCTCTTGCGCCAGGAGCAACGCGGTCGGAGCGAAGAGGGCGGCGAGGGTCAGGGCTGCCGCGAGCAGCCAGGGCAGGGCCCGATTGCGGCGCGGCGCCAATGAATGCGTCCGTCGTGGACTCATGACGACCTCCGTGCGTATCGAATGATAAAAACGAGCAGCGGATGCAGGTGTTTTTGAGGATGCGATTATAGCACCGCTCACGATAGGTGGCAATTGCTGCGCCATCCGCGGACATGCTATAATCGGCTCTCGGATTGCTGTCGGGATTAAAGATTGAAAATGGAAGATCGAGGCTCGGATTCAATTTTCCATCTCCGATCCCCAAAGGAGATCGCATGGCGCATCCTTTTCTTGACCGCCTGGCGCGCGGGCCGCTACTGAGCGATGGCGCGATGGGGACGCTGCTGCACGCCCGTGGCGCCGCGCTGGATAGCTGTTTGGAAGCGCTGAACCTGACGCAGCCCGATTGGGTGCGCGAGATTCATCTGAGCTATATCCAGGCCGGCGCCGAGATCATCCAGACCAATACGTTCAGCGCGAGCCGGCCGCACCTCACCGATTTCGGGCTGGCGGACCAGGTGCGCGAGATCAACTTCCGGGGCGTGAAGCTGGCACGCGAAGCGCGGGAGATCAGCGGACGGGCGGTGTGGATTGCGGGCTCCGTGGGGCCGTTGGGTAAGCGCGTGCGCAGCCGCAGCGGGCTGAAGCGGGACCTGGCGGCTGCCGCCTTCCGGGAGCAGGTGAGCGTGCTCTGGGAGGCCGGCGCCGATCTGTTGATCCTGGAAACCTTCTCGGATCTGGCGGAGCTGACCGTGGCCGTCGAGACCGCGCGCGCCGTCACCGATTTGCCGATGGTCGCGGAGATGACGTTCGGCAACGATGGCGTGACCATTTCAGGGGCGACGCCGGCCGAGGTGGCGCACGTGCTGGCCGCCCTGGACGTGGCCGTGGCGGGCGTCAACTGCTCGATGGGGCCGACCCGCATGTTGGATTTCGTGGCCGAGATGCACCGGGCCGAGCCAGGATTGCGGCTGTCGGCCATGCCCAACGCCGGACTGCCGTATCGCGCCGGTGAGCGCATGGTGTACCCGTCGGCGCCGCACTACTTTGCGGAGCGGACGGCGCAATTTGTGGCGGCCGGGGCCTGTCTCTTGGGTGGCTGCTGCGGGACGACGCCGGCGCACATCCAGGCCATGCGGGCCGCGGTGGATCGCATCGCAGACAGCGAATTGCAGGCTGCAGATAGCTCGCTGCGACCAGTGCCCATGGTGCGCGTGACATCGCTGGGGCTGCCCGAAGGCATCGAAGATGCAGCGCCGGAACCGACCGGGCTGCTGCAAAAGCTGCGGGCCGGCAAGTTCGTCGTCAGCGTGGAGGTCGACCCGCCCCGCGGCTTCAACGCGGCCAAGATGCTTGAAGGGGCGGCCATCGCCAAAGCGCGCGGCGCGGATGCGGTCAACGTGGCGGATAGCCCCATGGCGCGCGTGCGGATGGGCGCGCTGGGGTTGTGTGTGCTGATCCAGCAGCAGGTGGGCATCGAGTCGATCCTTCACTACACCACCCGCGACCGTTCGCTGATGGCGCTGCAATCGGACCTGATCGGCGCGCACGCGTTGGGCGTTCGTAACATCATCGCCCTCACCGGCGACCCGCCCAGCCTGGGCGACCAACAGGACAGCACCGCGGTCTACGACGTGGATTCCATCGGTCTGGTGCGCATCATCGACGCGTTCAACCGGGGCCTGGATCGGACGGGAAAACCGTTCGGCACGCGCGCCGCGTTCACCATCGCCGTCGCCAGCGACCCCACCCGGTCAGATCTGGTGCAGGAGGTGGATCGTTTCCACAAGAAGGTCTCGGGGGGCGCACACCTGACGATGACGCAGCCGATCTTTGACCCGATGCTGTGGAAGCGCTTCTACGAATTGTACGAGGAACGGCATGGCCCGTTCCCGGTGCCTGTGCTGATCGGCATCCTGCCGCTGCAAAGCCACCGCCACGCCAGCTTCTTGCATAACGAAGTGCCTGGTATCACC
>JAPKMS010000467.1 GCA_026645775.1 Anaerolineae bacterium | reverse complement strand
CGCCGCGGCCGAAAGTAGCATCGCTCGCAAGCCAGAACTTCAACCAATAGGTAGTCATTGCGCAGCCTCCTTGCGCTCCAGCGGCACGTAGAAGTCGGTTGCCTCAACTGCATCGAAGTAACCGCACTCGTCGCCCTGCCAGCCTTTCTCGGCCATATCAGGCTGTTCCGGGATGGCCGGCAGTTCCTGCAGAGCGTAGTTGCGCAGGAAGCGCTCTACGCCTGCCGGTCCGGCGCGCAGCGCATCCCGCAGCGCCTTCACCTTGTTGTGGCGACCGGCCCACTGCTCATCCTCCTGGAACGCGCGTGTGATGCGGGTGAAGTTATGCCAGGAGCGCCAGTACTTGCTGGCACGCTTCTGGCCTGGCATGGGGTCGAGATACACCGGCCGCATCAGCAAGCTCTTGCTGGTCTCAGCAACGTACTCGCGCTGGCGCAGCTCTGCCAGCTCCAGGACCACGCCGCTGGTTGAGAAGTGCCAGTCGATAACGGTGGCATCCTCCTTGCCGGGCAGCTTGAGCCGTTCGATCCCAGCCTTGGCGGACTTGCACAACTCCTCGGCTAACGCGTAAGCGCGGGAAAACGGGTAATGCGCCTTGACGACACTGACGCCCGCCCGCGCGTAAGCCGGTTTTTGGTCGGTCAAGAGCTGCGTTTCGTCGGCGTAGACCTGCAGGTAGCGAGCCGCCAGCGCCAGCCCCAAGCGCCCCTCACAGATGAACGTGACGTCATCGCCGCCGAAGACGATCGGACGGAAGGGCAGATAGTATTCGCGATCGATCTCCGGCGCAGGAACAACCTCGCCGAAAAGCGCCGTGCGTGCGTCCCAACTCGCCAGCAGCATGTTCACAGCGGCATTAAGGGCCGCCTCGGCTCGCGCGTTCACTGCGCCCGAGAAGTTGCGCAGCGCTTTGACATAGTCCGGATTGTCTTTGGCCTGCGCATATTGTTCGGCGAGCGCCTTGAAGCGTTTGCCCATGCCGTTCCCATCGGTGTGCACCACGGCGATGTAGCTGGATTCGCCCTTTTCACCGAACTTATCGAAGTCATAGACGAACTGGAAGCCCGCCTGACGCACCTGGGGCAGGATCGCGTGCAGGCGCTCCTTGCCTCGGTCGGCTGCTGCCAGTTTGCAGGCCACGACTTGCGAGATGAGATGCCCTTCCAGCGGATCGGCGGCGACGGCGGGCAAGCCGGAGAAGTCGCACGCCGCAGTCACCGCCAGGCCGAGCAGCGACGCATCAGCAGGACGATTCAGCTTCCGGCGCGCCAATTCGCCGCGCAGGGCCTCCAGCTTAGCGCTGAGGGGGACCGCATCCCAGTCAAACTCGACCGTCCCGACGTCCAACGCCAGGCCGCGCGCCTCGCGCACCGCACGCGTCGTAATGATACGGGTAAAAGCGGCAGCCTGCGCCAGCGCACTGCCGGCAAACAAGATGAGTGCATTGCCGCCCCCGGCATAAATGACCTCGGCGCCAACGCCGGGCCGGGTGATGCTTTGCTCTTCGACCTTGAGATTGCCCCGCTTTTCGTCCCAGCTAACATTGTGTGGCAACTTCAGCTCATCCAGGGCTTCAACCACCCACTGCCCCGTCGCGCACGTCACCAGTTCAGAGGCGCCGATGTTCTGGGCCAGGTTGTTGCTGCCGAAGATATAATCCTGGATGCCACTAGCTTCAACCAGAAGCAAGGTGATTTCTCGCATTAGCGTGTTCTCCTTTCTACGGATTGGCCGTCTTGACCCATTCTCTGAGCGCACCGGGCAAATTGCCTAGTTCTTTGCGGCCGAAAACCCAGACTTTCCCTTGTGCGTCCCAGGTTTGCTCGATCTCCTTGCGCAAGGCCTCCTTGTTATCCACACAGCACACCAGGCCGATGCGCGCCTCGTCGCCGCCGAGTTGCCTGGCCCGCACAAAAGCTTCAAATAGGTGCTCCTTGGCCCGCTCCTTCCAGTCAGTGGCAATACAAGAAATCGCAAAAAGCTGGTAGCCGTACAGAAAGGCGGCATCAAGCTCGAAGAAGTCCCCGCTTCCGGCCTTGTAGTGACAACGCAACGGGGCCGGCCTGATGGGCAGCTCCGCAGCAATCTGGCTGACCGCATTGTCCGCAAGTTCTTCCAGCCACAGACCCTGGAACCAGTGCTTGCAGCTTGGGAGGTCGGCCGCGGGCTCATTCGGACGCAGGATCCGCGCGATGTGGGCCGGAGTGGCTGCTCCGGGCCCACCGCACAGCTGGTCCAAGGCGCTGCGCACGCCTTTGAAGGCCGAATGCGCTGTTTCAGCGGGTAGATCCCTCGGCCCCCGGGGGGCTGCTTCGTCAGGCTGGACCGGCTCAGACCTGGGATTCAGCCAACCTAACCACGGCTTGACGGCAGTTGGCTCCCTCCACACTTGAGCAATCGCGTCACACACGGCCAGAAGGCCGGGAGTCTGGGCAGCGGTTGCCCAATGCTCCGGCCGCCGGTCTTGTGAGTAACCATGCAGCGCGGCCAGGCTGTCCATGGTCATTTCGGTGGCAGCCAGCAACGTAGCTTCTTTAACCAGAGAAAAAGAGAGCTTGTCCTGCGCCGCCCCGCGCCCATCGATGCGCAGGGCAAGCCGGCGCGGGTCCAGGTAACTGAAGACGGCATCTGCAAAGATGCTCTCGATCAGCCGGTACGCATGGACCGCCATCGGTTTGGTGCCCCCCGTGTAGTGCAGGCCGACCTGGCATGTGGGGTGCTGCTTAGCGATCTTCCTCAGCAGCGGTTCCAGCGCGTTCTTGATCTCCAGGTCGTTACTTTCCGAAATACCCTTGACGCAAATCGTAAGGTCGGGACGAACTTCTCCCAGATGGATTTCGATCTGTTCCGCAATCGGCTTGGTGCTTTTGATCTCCGCACCCTCAGAGTGCAGCAAGTAGACCGTTGCGTCTTGCCGGGCCAGAAGCCGCGCGGCAATGTAATTCGGCAGCGGGTTAGTACCCATCAGAAGAAAGAGAAAATCCGCACGATACTCTCTGGGAATGGGAAAATCTGTCATTCAGCTCGATCCTCCGGAATGCTTAGCGCCTCGCCTAGAGTAGACCAAACCAGCTCCGCCTGCCACCAAGATAACTCTCATCGCGCTCAGATTAATCTCCAATGCGTGACCCAGGCATCTATGCTATCATACCCCCAACCCGGCAAAATACCGCCCGAACTTCTCGCGCAGCCAATGGTAGCTCAGCCGGGCGTCCTCGGGCAGGTTCCAGGCGATCCGGCATTCCGCCAGGATGGTGGTTTTGTGGGCGTCCACGGTCTTCGGGGTGATGACCAAGCGGTCGGCCACCTGGGCCGGCGCCAGGCCCTCGGCGAAGGCGCGCAGCACGGCGGACTGCCGCTCGCTCAGACGGGCCAGCACGACCCGGCAGCGGCCCTGCTCGACCTCATCCAGCCAGCGGGTGCGGGCCGCGATGACGTCGGTGGGCGATGCGCCTAGCAGAGGACGCAGGCCGGGAAAGTAGGCGCCCAAGGGCGCCAGCGGCACCTCGATCAACTGCACGCCCGCGTCGGCCGGCACGTGCAGCAGCACACCGTTGTAGGCGGCTGCGACGGTCGCATCGGGTGTGTACAGATGCCAGGCCCGGTCGCCGTGCTCGAGGTGCAGCAGTGCGGCGGAGACCGCCATCAGCGCCATCAGCCGCCGGCCGCCGGTCAGCAGCAGATGCAGCCGCAGGCCGCGGCCCTTAAGGCCGGCAATCAGCTCATGCACTGTGTGCCAGACCGCGTCGGCGTCGGTCGTGTCGCAGACGTCATCCAGGGCCCGCTCCTGGCGCATGACCGACACGCCCCGCAGGTGAATGGCCCGGGCGCCGTAGCGATCGCCCGGAAAAGCTTCGGCCAGCCGCCGATATGCCTGCCGGTAGCGCGGCGCAGCCAGGTGGATGACCACCACCTCATCGACCGTAACGCCTTGGGCCAACAGCAGGTCCAGGGCGAAGGTAATCACCTGGGGCTGGCCACCCAATGGAGCCACCAGCACGGTCCTGGGGGCCTCGTTCATGGGCGGAAATTACGATCAGGAGAATCTATGACCATTACCAACCTGCTCCCGGCTATCCTTGTTGCTGGGCCGCCGCACAGCGGCAAGTCCGTCCTGGCCTACCTGCTCTCTCAGCGCTTGCGGGAGGCACGTGTGCCCCACATCTTGTTGCGCGCCGCCCCTGACGGTGAAGGGGACTGGTCCTACGAGAGCCCCGAAGAAGTGCGGGTGCGCCAGCGCCAGAAGGGCGCTTACACCGCCGACCTAATCGAAGACCTCCTGCAGGCGATCCGCTCCCGCGGCCTGCCCTTGCTGGTGGACATCGGCGGCCGGCCGCGCGATACACAGTTCCGCCTGTTCGATGCCTGCACCCATGTCATTCACCTGTGGCGCGAGGTGGATGACCGCCAGGAGTGGGCAGCCTGGTTGGAAGAGCGCAGCCTGATCCCCATCGCCAGTCTACACACCCAGCTTGAACCGCCGGATAGCCTTGAGCCAATCACCGGCCCGCTGCGGGGCGTCATCACTGGCTTGGATCAGGCCAACCCACAGGGCGGGGTGGCGTTCGAGCGCGTTTTCGAACGCGTCCAAGGCATCTGTAGCTATCCGCCCGGCGCCCTGGAAGCCGAGCACCTGCGCCGCGCGCCGCAGGGAGTCGCCTTGCTCACGGTGCCACAACTCGCCGAAACTCTAGGCATCTCGCAGCCGGATCAACGCCTGCACTGGGAGCCAGAACATCTACCCGGGCTGCGCGAGCTTGTCCCGACAGGTGAATCACTGGCTCTTTATGGAAGCGGACCCGTTTGGCTCTATGCCGCGCTTGCCGCGCACGTCGCGCCCGCGCCGTTCTACCTTTTCGACGCCCGTTACTATGGCTGGATGGCGCCGCCCCCGGTGATTCTGGATTCAAATCAGGCCAACGCCGAGTTCAAGTTGGCGGCTCGGCTGGGGGTCAAAGACGTCCGGCTGAAGTTCGAGCGCCGGCAAGCGCACTATGTGCTCACCCCGTTGCCGGTCCACGTGCCGCCTCTGCCGTCCGACCGGCGCGTAATCCTCGATGGCCCGATGCCGGTCTGGCTTTTTGCCGCCCTGGCGCAGGGTCTCCGCGGGCGGTCAGTACTGGCGACTTTCGAACCGCGTACCGGTCGGATTATCACTTTCTGGAAAGCCTGACCTGCGCGAAAACAATACAGCCGCCCCGGCGCGAATACGCCGGTAGCGGCTGTAGAATTACTTCCTGGGCCAGGCTTGAATTTGATGTCTGCGGCAATGACATATGGCTCCGTCTACGTTGAGCGAGAACTGATACGCTATTCCACTTCCACCATCCACTTGGCACTTTTCAGCACAAGCCAAGTCACCAAGTACCTCAAACGTCATTATACACAGGTCACGCAACTTTCGACAAATGGCATTGTCTGGAGAAAGTCTGGGGGACACACTTGCGCCCCGGAGGCCCCCACGCAACCAGCGACCCAGGTGGGACGAGCCTACCCACCGTCAAAAAGCGACTGCCATTGCCCATAACAAGCCCGGCGGGTAGGTGAGGCAGGGTTTTTCTTTACGGTAGTGTGCGCAGCGCTGTTACCTCTTGCACGAGCACACTGACCGCCGCCCCCTCGCGCTGCAACCGGCCCTCAACTTGGAGCAATGTCGCATTGTGCAACGCGGCGCGCGCACGTTCGCGCAGGTCTGGACGGATAATCACGTTCACCAGATTAGTCTCATCTTCCAGCGTGGCGAACAGGTGGCCGTGGGCCGTCGGCGGCGCCTGGCGCACGACCACCAGGCCGGCTACCTTGACCAGACTGCCCGCCGGCCGGGCTGCCAGTTCCGCCGCAGTGAGCACGCCTTGCCCCTGCAGCCAGGCCCGCCACAGCCGCAGCGGATGATCGTCCGGCGCGAGGCCCAGCAGCTCGTAGTCCCAGCCCAGCGCCTCGCGTTCGGTCAGGTCAGGCAGCTCGGCCGGCGTATCGGGCGCCTCGACCAGCGTGTCCTCAGCGTACTGCAACCCGCCCAACGCCCACAGCAGCTGCCGCCGGGGAACGCCGAAAGCATCCAGCGCGCCGGCTCGCACAAGATCGCTCACCAACGGCCGCGGCAGGCGGGTGCGGCGGCAGAAGTCGGCCAGATCGGCAAAGGGCTCCTGGCCCCGGGCCGCCAGCAGCCGCGCCCGCCCGGCTTCCCCCAGGCCCGCGAGGTAGCGCAGACCGAGACGGAGAGCGGCAGTGTGGGGGTGTGGGGGTGTGGGAGACTGGGAGAGCGGGAGAGCGGGAGACAACGCTCCCACACTCCCATACTCCCCCTCTCCCATACTCCCCCTCGCAAGCGTGCACCCATCCACGCTGGCGTTGACATCCGGCCGCAGCACCGTGATGCCGTGGCGCTTGGCGTCGCCGATCAGCACTTCCGGCGTGTAGAAGCCCAGCGGCTGATGGTTCAGCAGCGCGCAGTAGAGCTCGGCCGGGTAGTGCGCCTTGAGCCAGAGCGTCTGGTAGGCGATCAGCGCGAAGCTGGCCGCGTGGCTCTTGCAGAAGCCGTAGGTGGCGAAGCCCTGGAGCTGGGCGAAGACCGCCTCGGCCACAGCGATCTCGACGCCGTTGGCCTGGCTGCCGGCCACGAAGCGCGCCCGCAACCCCGCCATCGCCTCGGCCGACCGACTGCGGCTCATGGCCCGGCGCAGGAGATCGGCCTCACCCGGCGTGAAGCTGGCCAGCGCCATCGCGACGCGCAGCACCTGCTCCTGGAAAATGATCACCCCCAACGTCTCAGCCAGAGCCGGCTCCAGGCTGGGATGCGGGTAGGTGATCGGCTCCAGTCCTTGCCGCCGGCGCAGGTAGGGATGCACCATGCCGCCCTGGATCGGGCCGGGCCGCACGATCGCCACCTCGATGATGAGATCCTCGAAGCGCTGCGGCTTGAGCCGCGGGAGCATCGAGCTTTGGGCGCGGCTCTCCACCTGGAAGCAACCGATGGTGTCCCCTGCCGCCAGCAGCCGGTAGACCGCCGGATCGT
>JAPKMS010000466.1 GCA_026645775.1 Anaerolineae bacterium | reverse complement strand
GAGGGTGCGCTGGCGGTCCCCGAGGGCGCGGCGGTCGCGGCCGTCCACAAACGCCGCGACGATCCGCGCGTCACCCGGGTGGGCCGTCTGCTGCGCCGCACCAGCATGGATGAGCTGCCGCAGTTTTTCAACGTCCTCAAAGGCGATATGAGCATCGTGGGGCCGCGGCCCGAGCTCCCCTGGCTGGTGGCGCAATACGAGGCATGGCAGCGGGAGCGCTTCACGGTGCCGCCGGGTATCACCGGCTGGTGGCAGATCAATGGTCGCAGCGATCGGCCGATGCACCTGCACACCGAGGATGATCTGTATTACATCCGCAATTATTCGCCGTGGCTCGATTTGCGCATCGTCTGGCGCACCATCGGCGCCGTGCTGCGCGGGCGGGGGGCGTTTTAGTAAGCAGGACGGGGTGTGCCACCCCGTCCTGCTTTTGTGCTATAACCGCAGCGCCGCGAGCGCGTTCTGGACGCTGTCTGTGGGGCTGACGCCGTACTGCACATCGGCGATGTGGCCCGCTTCGTCGACGACAAAGTGCGAGCGGATGATCCCGAAGTACGTCTTGCCGTACATGCTCTTCTCGCCCCACACCCCGTACAGCTCAGCCACCTGGTGTTCCTCGTCGGCCAGCAGCCGAAAGGGCAGATCGAACTTGCTGCGGAACTTGACGTGGCTCTTGACGCCATCAGGGCTGATGCCGAATACCACCGCGTTCTTCTCATTGATCTCCACGTAGCTGTCGCGGAAACCGCACGCCTGCGCGGTGCAGCCGGGGGTGTCATCCTTTGGGTAAAAATAGAGCACGACGCGCTGGCCGCGCAGGTCGCTCAGACGAACGGTCTGCCCATCATCGGCAAGTAGCGCGAAGTCGGGCGCCGGACTGCCCACTGCCGGCACATTGGCGGGGACGGATGTGTGTTTTTGCGCCATGGGTGCTGTCTCCTTTGCGAAATCTGCAACTGACGGCATTATACAAACCCTGAGCGCAAGGGACTGTAGGGGGGCTTGCCGTTCTGATGCCGATTGTTGGGGTGTGCGTTTCGGGATACTGAGAGGATCATGCTATAATTCCATCCGCTTCCTCCGCCATCCCCGCCGGCTCAATCTGGCGGTCTTTTTCGCTAGGTGGAATCGATGAGTGCACTTCTTGCCGATCAGATGCTTGTTCTTTTTGCCATCCTGGCCATTGGTTCCTGGCTGGGGAGCGTGTCGTTCCGCGGGGTGTCGTTGGGCGGCGCCGCGGTGTTCTTCGTGGGGCTGGCGTTCGGCCATTTCGGGAAAACGATCCCGAAGCCGGTGATGGATCTGGGCCTGCTGCTGTTTGTGTATGCGGTGGGCTTGCAGGCCGGGCCCCGTTTCTTCCGCACGTTTCGCAAGCAAGGACGTGACTTTGTGATTGTGGCCGGCATAGCGATCCTGGCCGCCGGGCTGGTGACCCTCGTGGTCGCGCGCCTGATGTCGATCCCCTTCGCCGTGGCAGCGGGTATGTTCACCGGCGCGGTGACAAACACCCCCGCGTTGGCCGGCGCTATCGACGCGATGAGCCGTATCGATCCGGCCCAGGCAGCGAACGTATCCGTGGGCTACGGCATCGCGTACCCTTTCAGCATCGTCGCGGTCACCCTGCTGATCCCGTTCCTGCCCAAGCTGCTGCGCCGGGATGTCAAGACGGCCGAAGCCGAGTGGCTGGCCGCGCAGCAGGCCGAACAGCCGGCGCTGGCCAAGCGGCAGTTCCGGGTGACCAACCCGAACCTGGAAGGCAAGCGGCTGGCTGAACTGGACACGCACCGGATGAGCCAGGTCAATATTTCGCGCGTGATGCAGCAGAGCAAGGGCGGGGCCGCCCAGGTGGTTGCGGCCACGCCGGATGTGGTGCTGCACGTGGGCAACGTGGTCTTGGTTGTGGGCGCCGAGGATCAACTGGAGAAGATGCGGTTGCTGATCGGCGAGGAGGTGGAGGTGCCGATGGAGGCCAACACCCGCGCGATCAGCCGCGACTTGTACGTCACCGAGGCCAAGCTGGCCGGCAAGCGCCTGATGGATTTGCACGTCTGGGACCGGTACAACGTCGTGATCACGCGCATCCGCCGGCAAGGGCTGGAGATCGCCCCGGTGGGCACCAGCACACTGGAGCTGGGCGATGCGCTGCGGGTGGTGGGGGATACGCCGGCTGTGGAGCAGTTCGCCAAGCTGGTCAGCGGCGATGCGCGGCGGATGGACGAGACCAACATGGTGCCCTTCCTCATCGGCCTGGTCCTCGGCGTGGCGTTGGGGCTGATCCCGTTTCGCTTCCCGAACGGACTGACGATCAAACTGGGCGCGGCCGGCGGCGCGTTCCTGGTGAGCCTGGTGTTGGGGCACTTCGGCCGGATCGGCCCGTTCCGCCTGCACGTGCCCGCGGCGGCCGCGAACCTCTCCAAGGAGCTGGGGCTGATGTTGTTCCTGGGCGGCGCGGGCGCAAACGCGGGGACGCAACTCGTCAAGGTGATCGAGGAACAGGGCCCCGGCCTGTTCGGCGCCGCGGCCGCGATCACAATCGTTGCCGTGATCTTGACGGTGTTGATCACCCACTTCATCCTCAAAATGAATTTGCTGACCATCCTGGGGCTGGTGGCTGGTGTGATGACCAACCCGCCCGCGCTGGCCGCGGCCGGGAAACAGAGCACCACCGACGTCCCCGCCATCACCTATGCCAGCGCGTTTCCGGTGGTGCTCATCTTCAAGATTTTATTGGCACAGATCCTGGTGCAGGTGCTGCGATTGCTCTGACGCCCGTGGCCTGGCAGCAGTTGGATCCCTTCCCATGATTGACTCACTTCTCGCTGAGCAGATGTTTGTCGTCTTCCTCATCCTGGCCATCGGTTCCTGGCTGGGGCATCTGTCGTGGCGCGGCATGTCGCTGGGCAATTCTGCGGTGTTCTTCGTTGGCCTTGCGTTCGGCCACTTCGGGTTCACCGTCCCCAAGTCCATCATGGACCTGGGCGTGCTGCTGTTCCTCTATGCCGTGGGTTTGCAGGCGGGGCCGCGCTTCTTCCGCACCTTCCGCAAGCAGGGGCTGCAGTTCATCATCGTGGCGGGCGCGGCCCTCCTGGCGGCGGGCGCCGTCACGTTTGGGCTGGCAGCCCTGCTGCATCTGCCCTATGGGCTGGCGGCAGGCATGTTCACCGGCGCACTGACCAACACGCCCGCGCTGGCCGGCACCATTGAAGCGATCTCGCGGATCGATCCAGCGCAGGCGGCTACCGCATCGGTCGGCTACGGCATCGCCTACCCCCTCAGCGTCATCGGTTTTCCGCTGTTGATGCAGTTCATGCCCAAGCTGCTGCGTCGCGACGTGAAAGCCGCGGAGGCTGACTGGCTGGCGGCGCAGCGCGCTGAACAGCCCGCGCTGGCCAGGCGGCAGTTCAAAGTCACCAACCCCAACCTGGATGGCAAGCGGCTGGCCGAACTGGACACGCACCGGCTGAGCCAGGCTAATGTCTCACGCGTTCTGTTCCAGGGCGGCGCCGCATCCCGCGGGGACGCAGCGCAGGATGCGCCAAGCGGCGGCGCGGTCGGACAAGTGGTCGCTGGCACGCCGGATGTGGTGCTACACCTGGGAGACATTCTGCTGGTGGTGGGCACCGAGGCGCAGTTGGAGAAAATGCGCCTGCTGATCGGCGATGAGGTGGAGGTGTCGATGGAAGCCAACACCCACGCCGTCAGCCGTGACTTGTATGTGACCGAGGCCAGGCTGGCCGGCCGGCGCCTGATGGATCTGCGTATCTGGGATCAGTACAACGTCGTCATCACGCGCATCCGCCGGCAGGGGCTGGAGATCACGCCGATAGGCACCAGCACGTTGGAACTGGGCGACACGCTGCGGGTGGTGGGGGATACGCCGGCCGTGGCGCAGTTTGCGAAGCTGGTGAGCGGCGACGCGCGGCGAATCGATGAAACCAACATGGTGCCATTCCTGATCGGGTTGGTGCTGGGCATCACCTTGGGGCTGATCCCGTTCCGGCTGTCAAATGGCCTGACCATCAAGCTGGGCGCGTCCGCCGGTGCGTTCCTGGTCAGCCTGGTGCTGGGGCACTTGGGCCGCATCGGCCCGTTCCCGGCTTACGTCCCGTCTGCGGCCAAGAACCTGTCACGCGAGTTGGGGCTCATGCTGTTTGTCGGTGGGGCGGGGGCGAACTCCGGCGCACAGCTCGGGAAGGTGTTCGAGCAGCAGGGGCCGGAGCTTTTTGTCGCAGGCGCGGCGATTGCCCTTGCCGCCGTGTTGGTGACGGTGTTACTCGGCCAGGGCGTCTACAAAATGAACGTCCTGACAACTATTGGCCTGCTCAGCGGCGTGATGACCAATTCGACGGCGTTGGCAGTCGCCAACTCGAAGACCAGCACGGATGTGCCTGCCGTCTGCTATGCCAGTTCCCTGCCGGTGGTGATCATCTTCAAGATCGTGCTGGCGCAGATCCTGGTGCCGATACTGCATTTACTCTGACACCCGCGGCCAGCCGGCAGCCCAATTCCTTTCTTGGCTTACGCGTAGTCGAGGTCCTTCACCTCCGCATCGGCGATCAACGCATCGGCCAGCGCCTCGTGATGTTCCGGCCGCCCCGCGGCTTTGATGGTGATGATCAGCGCTTCACTGTGCTTGCCCTGGCCCTGACTCCTGATCTGTAGGTCGTATTTCCGAAATAACGCCGCCAACTCCGCGCTCTTCCCCGGTTTGACGATGCTGGTTACCTGATACACGCGCGTCAGCCGCGAGGTCGCCAAGCGCATCTCGATGATCTGCAGCGCCCACAGCACGAACAGCGCAAGGAGGGCCGCCACTGTGGTGAAGAGCAGGTAGCCGCTCCCCGCTCCGATCCCCAACGCCGCGGCCAGCCAAACGGTCGCCGCCGTCGTCAACCCCTTCACCTGGCGGCCCTGGTGTAGGATAACCCCGGCGCCCAGGAAGCCCACGCCGCTGACAATTTGTGCGGTGATGCGCGCGGGATCGTTAGTTCCGCCGATGTGAATCGAGAAGATGGTGAACAGGGCCGAACCGACGGAGATCAGGATAATGGTGCGGAGGCCGGCTGTTTTGTCATGGTACTCTCGCTCGGCGCCGATGATCGCGCCGACGACGAGTGCACACAGTAACTTGATCAAATCCTGTGGTTCCAACAGCAACCAGTTTGCCATCGCATTGCCTCCGGTCCTTACAGCTTAATCGCCCGCGTGGCGAAGAAGGTCGGCATGTACTGCGAGAGCAGGTCGTCCTCCTGCGGCGGGTAGCGGTCCTCGTAGAAGCCGGCGAGCAGGAGGCCCGCGGCGAGCTGCCCGCCGATCTGCTCGTCGAGGGTGTGGCTGAACTCCAGCGGCCACCCCTTCGCCAGGTACTCCTGCAGCCCTTCTTTCGACAGGCTCTCCAGATCGGAATACGGCAGGGGGTAGCGCACCTCAAGCCGGCGCTCCGCGTCGAGCAGGGCCAGATCGAAGATGTACACATCGGGGTTGTTGAAACCGGCCAGCAGCGCGCCGCCGGGCCGCAGGACGCGGTGCGCCTCGCGCCACACCGGCCGCACCTCCCGGCTGAAAATGTTCGAGACGGGATGGAAGACGAGGTCGAAGCTGGCGTCTGCCAGGGCCGACAAATCGGCCATGTCGCCCTCGACCGTGCGAATGTCCAGGCCCTCGCGCGCGGCCACCTCGCGGTCCCGGCCGAGCTGCATGGGCGAGTTGTCAAACACGGTTACGTGTGCGCCGGCCGCGGCGAAGATCGGCCCCTGCTGCCCGCCGCCCGACGCCAGGCAGAGCACGTCGGCGCCGGCCAGCGGCGGGAACCACGCCCGCGGCACAGGGATCGTCGGCGTTAGCAGCACCGACCACTCCCCGCGGCGCGCCGCAGCGATCCCGTCCGGGCTCACCGGGATCGTCCAGGGGTTGCCGTCCGCCACCTGGCGGTTCCAGGCTTCGCGATTGTAGGCTCG
>JAPKMS010000465.1 GCA_026645775.1 Anaerolineae bacterium | reverse complement strand
TTCGGTGTAGAGCGCCTCCATCAGGTTTTCGTGGAAGGCGCCGCCGACCTGCCAACGCAGCGTCTCGGCCTGCTTGAGGATGTCATCGGTCGCGGGGATCAGCCCGCCGCCGGTGAGCGCAGATGCGCTGAGGGTTGTGCTCATATCACAGCCTCCGCTGTCAATGTAGGAACGCGCGGCTCGGTCGCGGACGCGGCCTGGCTCAACTCGGCCAGATCGCCCGCGCGGAGCGCCTGCGCCATGCTTTCATCGCCATCCAACAGGCGCAAAGCCACCCACCGCGCGTTCGGCAGCGCGGGGAAAGCCTGGTGGATCCGCTCGGTCAGTTCAGCCACGGCGCGCTTGAGGGCCGGCGGCTCGCTTTGCAGGCGCCGCGGCCGGCAGAGCGTCTTGCCCGTTGCCACCTCGTCTATCATCTGGAGGAGGAGCGGCACCCCTTCGCCCTGCCGCGCAGCCGTCGGGACGACCGGCACGCCCAGGTCGCGCGCCAGCCGGCGCTCATCCACGTTCAGCTTGAGCCGGCGCGCCTCGTCCACCAGGTTCAGGCACACCACGGCCCGGTCGGTGATCTCCAGCACCTGCAACACCAGATTCAGGTTACGCTCCAGCCGGGTTGCATCCACCACGACCACGGTGACATCCGGCCGGCCGAACAAGATGAAATTGCGAGCGATTTCCTCGTCCAGGCTGGTGGAAAGCAGGGAGTAGGTGCCGGGCAGATCCACGATCTTGTAGCGCCGGCCCGCGTACTCGAAGCCGCCCTCGGCGCGGGCGACGGTTTTGCCGGGCCAGTTGCCCGTGTGCTGGCGCAGCCCAGTGACGGCGTTGAAGACGGTGCTCTTGCCCACGTTGGGATTGCCCGCCAGCGCCACCACGTAGTCCGTGTCTTCCAAGTTGATGCCCAGCTTGCGCAGGGTAGCCGTGTTGGCGACGGAACAGGATGCGCAACCCGCGGCCGTGGCGGGTGGGGGATCAATGCGAACGCTCATGCGGACGCCTCCTGAGTTTGTTCGAGTGGTTGCCTGATTTGGATATGATTGGCTTGATCGTGTCGCAGCGCGATCAGCGCGCCGCGCACGCGATAGGCGACCGGGTTGCCGCTGGGGCTGGCCAGCACGGCCTCGATTCGCGTGCCGGGCAAAATGCCCAGGTCAAAGAAGCGCCGCCGCTCCATCCCGCGGCAGGTCGGCGCGATGCCGGCGACCACGGCCTCTTGTCCGGGTTTGAGCGCCGTCAGACGCTCGGACGGGCTGACCGGCTGCGGCGACGCTTCGCTCACGGCCGAGGGCGCGACGCTGATATTGGCAGCCAGCAGTGGGGCCAGGACGCGCTCATCCCCGTCGGCCCAGAAGCGGATGCGCTGTGGGGTGGCCTCGAGCACACGAATCTCCATCCCTGGCGCCAGGCCTTCAGCCACCAATTGGGCGTAGACCGCCGCCGGTTCGTCCTCCAGGTGTACGATCCGGCCCACCTCCCCGACCGCCAGGTCAGACAGCGATCGCTGGTCCTGCACTCCCATCTGGCCGTCGGCGGTTGGAATGGGATCGCCGTGAGGGTCGTAGGTCGGGTTATTCAGGCGGGCGGCCAGCGCCTCAAGGTCAGCCGGCGAAAGCAGATGTTCGCGTTCGTGGGCGCGTTGGTGCCATTCGCCTGCCGCATAGCCCGTTTCCTCGGCCAGGTAACGCTCCCAAAGGCGGTGCGCCCGGATGATGTGCAGGGCATGTTCAGTGCCCGCGGCGGTCAGGCAGATCGCGTCGGGGCCCAGCTCCAGCAGTTGGCGCTCCGCCATCTTCGTCAGCAGGATGGCTGCCTGGCCGTCGGAGATGCGGAGCGCGGCTGCGAGGCTTGCACGACTCGCACAGCGCCCCTCGATCTGTGCTTCGTACAGGCGCTTCAGCGCGTCTTCGATGAGCACGCGCTCGGTCATCTGCCGCGTGCGTTGCCAGCGCCAGAAGAGGCCGCTCGCCGGCCAGAAGAAGAGGGCCAGCGCCCCGCCGAGCGCGGCCGCGACGATTAACGATAACAGTGGATCAGGCATGGTGTTCACTCCGTGTAGCATCAAACTGCAACGGTTGCATCCCGTTGAACGTCACCAACAACGACACGCCCATGTCCGCCGCAATGGCCAGCCAGAGCGATGTCACGCCGAACAGGGTCAGGATAATGCGGGCGAGCTTCTCTTGCCGGTGGCGAAGTTGACCGCCACGCTCTGCACGCCGGGCAACTGGCCCGCCCCTTTTTCGAGCGTGTGCGCAGTCGGCACAGTCCATCCCTTCGATGGCGTAGGTCCGCTCGGTCATCATTCAGGCTCCTCCGTGGCCGGCATCGGCCGCACCCAGACTCGTCTGGTCACCTCGCTGCCCGCCGAGCGCATCCGACCGGCGGCCCGAAAGGTGATAGGCCCCTGGAACGGCGCCACATCCACAACTTTGATCCCCGCGCCGGGCACAAGCCCCCACGCGCTCGCGTAGCGCAGGAACGCTGCATCCTCGTCGTCCACCTCGCTGACGATGGCGGATTGCTCCGCGGGCAGGTCGGCCAGGAGGATCTGCTCCGACTCCACGACTTCGCCCTCGGCGGTCGGGATGGGGCTGCCATGCGGACAGGTGGCCGGATACCCCAGAAATATCTCGATGCGGTCCACTAGCTTGCTCGACAGGGCGTGTTCCAGCTTGTGTGCCTCATCGTGGACTTCATCCCACGGGAGGCTCAGCGTATCCACCAGGAAACGCTCGATCAGCCGATGCCGCCGGATGACGGACAGCGCCGCCCGGCGGCCATCGGCCGTGAGGGTGGTTGCGCTATAGGGGGTGTAAGCAACCAGCGCCATGTCGGCCAGCCGCTTCAGCATTCCCGTCACGGAGGCGGGTTGGATGCGCAGTCGCCCGGCCAGGGCCGAGGTGCTCACACCCTCTCCCGTGCGTTCCAGCGCGTATAGGGTCTTCAGGTAATCCTCGATGGCAGGGCTGGTCATTTGTTTCTCCAAAATTATAATTTAGGTATGCCTAAATTGATCAACGCCATTTTAGCCGCTTTCTGGCGGATGTCAAATTTGCAGAGCTGCGGAATGCTCCTGGACGTTCCCTCGCTGCCCCCACTTTTTGAAAGGGTCCCCGGCGTTGTACAGGCTTATGACTGTGGTGCAAGGAACCATGGCTAGAGCATCGGTCGAGTAATCGCTGGCTTCCATATCCGGCGGTTGAAAACCGCTGCAACCAGCGTGTTTGTCATTTGCGAGTTTATTGCTCGTGTCCGTGCGATAAAAGTCCCTGACAGATTTGTACATTGCTCGTATACTGGTTGCAGTTTTGCATCGAGGGATCGAAATGTCCAAGAGGAAGTAAGCACGTGCCCGGCCTGCACATCCAACTACTGGGGGAATTCGGGTTGACCTGTGACGGCGCACCTGTGGCCGGCGTCAATTCTTCGCGCCTGGAGGTCTTGTTAGCTTACCTCGTCCTGCACCGGGCTGCGCCGCAAGCGCGCCAGCGCCTCGCCTTCCTCTTTTGGCCCGACTCGGCCGAGGAGCAGGCCCGCACCAACCTGCGCAACCTCTGGCACCGGCTGCGGCGGACCCTGCCGGACGCGGAGCGTTTCCTGATCTCCGATGAGCTGACCATGCAGTGGCGGGCGGATGCGCCCTGCTCCCTGGACGTCGCTGAGTTCGAGGCCAGCCTGGCGCAGGCCCGGCAGGCGGCCGGCCCCGACGCCGAGGCGCAGCATCTGGAGCAGGCCGTCGCCCGCTACGGCGGCGAGCTGCTGCCCGGCTGCTACAGCGACTGGCTGCTGGCCGAGCGGGATCGCCTGGCCCAGGCCTATGCCGCCGCGTTGGAACGGTTGGCAGCCCTGTACGAGGCGCGGGGGGATTATCGCTCCGCCATCGGCCACGCCCAGGCGCTGCTGCGGCACGACCCGCTGCACGAGCCGGCCTACGCGCAGTTGATGCGTCTTCACGCCCTGAACGACGACCGCGCGGCCGCCCTCCACACCTATCACACCTGCGTCACCCTCCTGCGCCGCGAGCTGGACGTGGCGCCGGGGCCGGCAACGCGCGAGATCTATGACCGGCTGCTGAACCTCGGCGCCCAGCCCAGCGCGCCGCCGCCCGAGGCGGCCATCCCCTTGATCGGCCGCGAGGCCGAGTGGGCGCAGCTCCAGCGGGCGTGGCGCGACGCGCGCGGCCGGCCGGGCCTGGCGCTCATCGCCGGCGAGGTGGGCATCGGCAAGACGCGGCTGGCCGAGGCGCTGGTCGAGTGGGTGGCGCGGCAGGGGCTCCCGGCGCTGACCGCTCGCGGCTACGCGGCCGGCGGCGACCTGGCCTATGCGCCCGTCGCGGCGTGGCTGCGCAGCGGCCCGCGGCCGCCGCTGGCCGCGCCCTGGCTGCGCGAGCTGGCGCGGCTGCTGCCCGAGCTCCTGGTGGAGCACCCCGACCTGCCGCCGCCGGAGCCGCTGACCGAGAAGTGGCAGCGCGGCCGCCTGTTCGAGGCACTGGCGCAGGCCGTGTTGACGGGCCGGCGGGCGCTGCTGCTCGTCCTGGACGATCTCCAGTGGTGCGACCGCGACACGCTGGACTGGCTGGCCTATCTGCTGCAGGCGGACGCGGCCCGGAGCGGGGCGGTGCAGCTTCTCGTCATCGCCACTCTGCGCCAAGGCGAGGCGAACGAGGCCGAGCTGGCGCCCTGGGTGGCGGGGCTGCGCGGGGCCGGCCGCCTGACCGAGATCGAGCTGGGGCCGCTGCGCC
>JAPKMS010000464.1 GCA_026645775.1 Anaerolineae bacterium | reverse complement strand
TTCATGGCGCAGGTGCCGCAGGAGGCATGATGGCAGGAATGCCGATAAAGCAGCGTGCTGTCTTGGGCGGTGCGGATCTCTTCCAGGGCATCGATCACCGTCATGCGCGGATCGACATCGACTTGGTATGTGTCGTAGCGGGGCGGATCGATCTCGCCCGGCTTATAGCGCAGCACCTTGAACGTGATCGGGCGTTTCGGCCCGGGGCGTCCGTTGTCGCTCATCCCTGCACCTCCTGGTAATACGCCCAGTACGGCAGCAGCACAACCTCCCGCGTACGGCAGGGCGCATCCACGCCGAGCTTCTGGACCACCACATTGGCCGTAGCTTCGGCCATGCCGCGCATTGTGGTGCCTTTGCCGCCCGAGATGGTCACGATCCCATCGACGCCGTCGCGCACCTTGTGGTCGTAGCACTTGAAGGTGCGGCTCAGCTCGCGGCCGCCTTCCAGCACCTCATCGCCGATCAATGGCCGGGCGGCAGACCAGGCTGCACGGAACGGGGCGGCTTTGACGGCCGGGATCAACTCGCCGCCTTTCTGGTACATCATCTGGACGTGATCCTCGGGCAGGCCGAGGCGGTCGGGGTCATCGGTGTACCAGGAGGTGGTGCCGATGACGGAGAGGGCCCGTTGCGGCACGATGATGTCGCCGTCGCCGGCCGGGGCCAGGCGGTTGACCACCATGTTGCACCAGCGGCCGCGCACTGCCACCATCACGCCCGGGCTGGGGCGCACCGGCACCCGCACGCCGGCCATCTCGCTGATCTTCTCAGCCCAGGCGCCGGTGGCGTTGACGACGATGTCGGCGCCGATCTCGGTCACTTTGCCCGTGACGTGCGACTTGACGCGTGCACCTACCACGGTGCGCTCGCGCCGCAGGATTTCGACGACCTCGGTGTAGGGCTGGATGTTCGCCCCATTGTGCTTGGCGGTCGCAAAGAACCGCATCGGCACGCGCCAGCAGTCCATCGTGCCATCGGGCACGCGCACGGCCAGCTTCATTTCGGGGTTCAGGTGCGGCTCCAGGCGCAGCGCTTGCTCACGGGTGAGGACCTGCGTGGGGATGCCGCAGTCGGCACAGCCTTTGACGAACTTGTCCCGGTAGGCGACATCCTCGTCCGTGATCGCCACGAACAGGCCATCGTTCTCCTCGAAGGAGCCGGGGGCAATGCGGCGGAGGATCTGATTTTCCTCGATACACTCACGGGCCGATTCCTGGTCTTTCACGGCGTAACGTCCGCCGCTATGGAGAAGACCGTGATGCCGGCCGGCGGTGCCCGAGGTCAGCTCGCCGCGTTCCACCAGCGTCACGCGGAACCCGCGCAGCGCCAAGTCATGGACCAGGGCGGCTCCGGTTGAGCCGCCGCCGATCACTAGAACGTGGTAGTTGAGCGCCATTGATTCTCTCCCTCTGTTGCGAAACCGGGAAATTGCTGGCGGTTTTGACTTGGGTGGAAAGTTGAGAGTGCTTGAGCCAGGCAGGTTCAAATTACCACTAAAGCGCATCCGAAGATATGACCCAAGTCATAGCCGTGGCGCTGTTCCCGATGGCTGTCGAGTTCGGAAAGACAGACGCCCCCAAGCAGGGGGCGTCTGAACTACGAAGCTACAAACGGCCTGCTACAGGCTCATTCCTCGAGCCAGTGCATCGATTTCTGCACGGCCTTCAGCCAGCCCTTGTACAGCTTGGCGCGTTCTTCCGCACCCATCATGGGCGTCCAGGTCTTGGCGATCTGCCAGTTCTTGCGGGTCTCCTCGATGTTGCCCCAGAAGCCGACCGCCAGGCCGGCCGCGTACGCGGCGCCCAGCGCTGTGGTTTCAGCGACCACAGGGCGAACCACCGGCACGCCCAGGATGTCGGACTGGAACTGCATCAGGGTGTCGTTGTACACCATGCCGCCGTCCACCTTCAACGCGGTCAGCTTGACGCCGGAGTCCTTCTCCATGGCATCCAGCACCTCGCGGGTCTGGTAGGCGCTGGCCTCCAG
>JAPKMS010000463.1 GCA_026645775.1 Anaerolineae bacterium | reverse complement strand
TGGCTGCCGCGGATCAGCGGGTAGATGATCACCCCGCGGAAATCCGCCCCGGCCGCCCGCTCGCGGATCGTCTCGAACGCCGCGGCCGCGGCCGCCTCGTCGCGGATGCCCACGATCACCCCGCCGCGCTCGCTCTTGTGCAGGATGTCCGGCGAGACCACCTTCATCACCGCCGGAAAGCCTATCTCCGCGCAGCCGGCAACCGCCTCGTCCGCCGTGGCCGCAAAGCGGAACGGCGGCGTCGGGATGCCGTTCTCGCGGAGCCAGGCCATGGCGTCGGGTTCCAGCAGACCGCTGACCGGCGACCGCGGACCGGCGACCGATGACTGTCGTCCGTCGTCTGTCGTCCGTCGTTCGTCATGCTGCCGACCGCCGACCGCCGACCGCCGACCGGCGTCCGTCGTCCTTCGTTCGTCATCCGTCATCCGTCGTTCGTCGTTCGTCGTTCGTCGTTCGTCGTACCCCGCCATCCGCGCCAGCGCGGCCACCGCGCGCTCCGGCGTGGGGAAATTGAGCACGTCGTGCGCCAGGAGGTAGGCGACCGCGTCCGCGGTGACGGCTTCGGGCAGGAAGCTGGCGACCACCGGCTTGCCCGTCGCCGCCGCCGCGTCGCAAATGCCGCGGGCGATGGGGATCGAGTCGAGGTAGGGCGGCGCGATGTTGATGGCGACGAGGGCGTCGAAGGATTGGAGATTGGGGATTGGGGGTTGGGGAATGGGTAATTCGTAATTCGCAATTCGCAATTCGTAATTCCCCAGCAGCGCGATCAGCGCCTCGCGATACCCGCGCTCGGTGCCTTCGACGGTCAGATCAATGGGGTTTTTGAGCGCGGCGTGGGGCGGGAGGAAGGACGCCAGTTTCGCCTTGATCTCCGGCCCCGGCTCAGCCACGTCCAGGCCCAGCGCTTCGGCGCGGTCGGCGGCCAGGATGCTCGGCCCGCCGGAGTTGGTGACGATGGCGACCCGGCGGCCGCGGATCCCCTGGGGGATGCCGATGAACGCGCGGCAGAGGTCGAACAGCTCCTCGGCCGACTCGACCCGGAGCGCGCCGCACTGGCGGAGGGCTGCGTCGTAGACCGCATCGCTGCCGGCCAGCGAGCCGGTGTGCGACAGGGTGGCACGCTGGCCCGAGGTCCCGCGGCCGGCCTTGATGACGATCACCGGCTTGCGCGCCGCGCACCTGGCCGCGGCGGCCATGAATCCCCGGCCATCGCTCACGGTTTCAATGTACACGCCGACGACCTGTGTCTCATCGTCATCGGCCAGGTAGTCCAGCAGATGGATCTCGTTGACGTCGGCGCGGTTGCCGTAGCTGACGAACTTCGAGATACCCAGTCCGTCGCGCGCGGCCCAGCCGAGCACCACGCCCGCCAGCGCGCCGCTCTGCGAGATCAGCGCAACGTGGCCGGGCGGCGGCAGGGTCTCCATCGTCGGGCACAGGTGGTGGGCGGTGTTGATGATGCCCGCGCAGTTTGGCCCCACCAGCCGGATGTCGTGCCGCGCCGCGATGGCTTTGAGCTCGGCCTCGCCCGCCCGGTTGTCCATCTCGGAGAAACCTGATGAGATGATCACCGCGGCCCGGACGCTGGCCGCGCCGCACGCCTCCAGCACCCCGGCCACCGTGGCCGCGGGCGAGGAGATCACCGCCAGGTCCACCGCCGCGGGGATGGCCCCGATCGTCGCGTAACCCGGCACATCCAGCGCCCCCTGGGCCTTCGGGTTGACAGCGAACATGTCGCGAAAGCCGCCCCGCAGCATCTGTCGGAGCAGCTCATAGCCGATTTTGCCCTCGGCCACCGAGCCGATCAGGGCGACGTTGCGGGGGTAGAAAAGATGGTGTAGGGTCATTTCGTTCACTTCCTGGAATCGAGGCTTTAGCCGGTCACTCGCCCAACCGGACCATACCGCCTAAAGGCTCGATTCCGGGCTTTGTGCTATTTT
>JAPKMS010000462.1 GCA_026645775.1 Anaerolineae bacterium | reverse complement strand
TGTCCCACAAGCGTGTTTCGGGGGAGGGGGCTGCGTGGAATGATCTGGCAACCGTTGCTGCTTTCGCTGCAGGTGACCGCGGTCGCGGTGGCGCTGATGGTGGTGGGCGGCCTGCCGTTGGCGCTGTTGCTGGCGCGCCGGCGTTTTCGCGGGGCCACGGGGGTGGAAGCGCTGGTCAATCTGCCGTTGGTGTTGCCGCCCACGGTGGTTGGCTACTACCTGCTGATGGCCCTGGGTCGCGGCAGCCCGGTCGTGGAGTGGTTCGGCTGGCGCATCCTCTTCACGTGGGGTGCGGCAGCCATCGCATCCGCGATTGTTGGCCTGCCCCTGTTGGTGCAGTCGGCGCGCGCGGCCATTGCTGGGGTTGATCCTGCCCTGGAGGACGCTGCGCGGACCCTGGGCTCATCGGAGTTGGAAGTGCTCTGGCGCGTCACGTTGCCGCTGGCGCGGCGCGGGATCCTGGCGGGCCTGGTGTTGGCCGCGGCGCGGGCTTTGGGCGAGTTCGGTGCGACCTTGATGGTGGCCGGCAACATCCCCGGCCGCACGCAAACACTACCGCTCGCGATCTATGACGCGGTGCAGAATCGGGACTATGCGCGCGCCAACGGACTGGTACTGTTGACGACGGCGCTGGCGTTCCTGAGCCTCTGGGCCGTGCGCCGCTTCGAGCAGCCGCGGCGGCCCCGCACGGCGCATCCCACAACCGAGGAGGCGTGACATGTTGACGCAGGCAGCACACCCGGCCGCCGTCGCACCCCGCCTCACCGCTGACTTTACGGTGCGCCGGCCCGATTTTAGCTTGCAGGTGCAGTTGGAGGTCGGGCCCGAGATCCTGGTGCTGTTCGGTCCCTCCGGATCGGGCAAAAGCACGACGCTGAACGCAATCGCTGGGCTGATCGAGCCGCAGAGCGGGCGCATCGCCCTGGACGATGAGATCGTCTTTCTCCGAGATGGCCGCACACGGCCCGTCAACCTGCCCGCGCGGCGGCGCCGCGTGGGTTACGTCTTTCAGCAGTATGCCCTGTTCCCCCACATGACCGCGCTGGAGAACGTGGCCTATCCGCTGCGCGAGCGCGGCGCGGCGCGCGCGGCGCGCGGCGCGGCGTTCCTGGCGCAGATGAACCTGGCGCACCTGGCCGACCACTACCCGCACGAGCTTTCCGGCGGGCAGCAGCAGCGGATCGCGCTGGCCCGTGCGTTGGCCGCGGCACCGCGGGCGTTACTGCTCGATGAGCCGTTCTCCGCGCTGGATGTGGCGGCGCGTCGCCGTCTGCAAGGCGAACTGCTGGCGTTGCAGCGCGAGCTGGGGCTGCCCGTCATCTACGTCACCCACCGGCTGGAGGATGCTTTTGCGGTCGGCCATCGGCTGGCCGTGATGCGCGATGGCCGCGTGGCGCAGGTGGGCCCCCTGGCCGATGTCTTTCGCTATCCCGTAAATCAGCAGGTGGCTGAGATCATGGGCATTGCCAACCTGTTTCGGGCGCAGGTGGTGGGCGCCGATGAGACCGGTATTGTGCTGGATTGGGATGGTTTGCCGCTTGTGGCGCCGCCGCAACCGACCGCGATCGGCAGCCGTGTGACCGCCTACGTGCGGCCGGAGGATGTGAAGATCCTCTACCCCGACCGGCCCCTGGTGGATGCCGTGCGGTCCAATCTTGCCAGCGGGCGGATTGTGGCGAGCCATCCGCATCCCGATGGCCGGACCCTCCAGGTGCTGCTCCCCAACCAGCATCTGATTGAGGTCCGCCATCGCAGCTACACCTACGTCTCGCTGGGCCTGCAGGTGGGCGCCGAGGTCCGTCTGTCGCTGCGGCGCGAGGCGCTTGTGTTGATCGGTTAAAAAAGTGCCGGCGGCTCCGAAGTATTTTTGGAATGCTCCGAGCGTCGCCGGCACTTTTACTTCGTGGTCCGTCGGGGCGCGCCTGGCGGCTGCCCCAATGGAGAGTCTACTTGGCGAGCAGGACGGCGGTCTCGGCCAGGCGGGTCGAGTAGCCCATCTCGTTGTCGTACCAGGCAGCGACCGAGAGCAGGTCGCCCATCACCGCGGTCAACGGCAGGTCGACGATGCACGAGTGCGGGTCGCCGATGATGCGGCTCGACGCCCATTCGTCTTCAAGCACGCCCATGACGCCCTTGAGCGGCGCTTCAGAGGCGGCCTTGCGGAAGGCGTTGTTAACCTCTTCGACCGTGGCCGGTCGTTCGGTGAGCAAGTTCAGCTCGGCGATGCTGCCCGTGCGGGTCGGCACGCGGTAAGCCTTGCCGCTGATCTTGAGCCCCGGCCAGACGAATCCCAGCGCCCGTGCTGCACCCGACGAGGACGGGATGATATTCTCGGCTGCGGCCCATGAGTCGCGGCGATCCTTCATCGGCTGGTCGGTCAGCGACTGGGTGTTGGTGTAGGCATGAACGGTCGAGAAGAGGCCGTACTTGATGCCGAAGTTCTCAATGACGACCTTGACCACCGGCGCCAGGCCGTTGGTGGTGCAGCTCGCCATGCTGACGATGAAGTGCTTCGCAGGATCGTACGTTTCCAGGTTGATGCCTGGCAGCAGCACCTTATCGCAGTCATCCGCCTTCTTGCTCGGCCCGCTCACCAGCACGCGCTTCGCACCCCGGTCGAGGTGGGGCTGCGCGCCCGCCCGTGTGACCGCCCGGCCCGTGCAGTCGATCACCAGGTCGACGCCCATCGCGCCCCAGTCCGGCAGCGCCTGCAGCGTGTTGAAGTAGGGGATCTCGCGGCCGCCGACGGTGATGCTATTTTCCGTCGATTTGACCTCTTCGGGCCAGCGTCCGTAGTTCGAGTCCACTTCGAAAAGCGCCGCGAATGTGGCGGTGTCTCGGATATCCGAAATCGAGACCGGCGACCACAGGTTGTTCTTGAGCGCTGCCTTCATCAGCGAGCGCCCGATGCGACCGAAACCGTGAATTGCAATCTTAGGCATGTGAGTTCTCCTTTTGAGGTATGATGGTAGATTGGTGGATTGGTAGATTGGTAAATTGGTAGATTGGGATGACCAAGTCACCAATCTACCAATTTACCGAAAGTTGCTCAGTCAACATCCTCGAGTGCTGGCACAGGAGGGCGCTTCACCTCCACGGTGCCGCCACTTGGGACTTGCAGAACGGCATAGTCTTCGGCGGTGGTGCTTGGGTCGATCCGGCAGTTGCGGCCGATGACGGCCTTCTCGGGGATGTGTGCGCGCTTGCCCACGATGGTGATGCCGGTG
>JAPKMS010000461.1 GCA_026645775.1 Anaerolineae bacterium | reverse complement strand
GTGACGCCAGCACCGCTATGGATCGGCTGTTCCAATCCGCCCTGCAACCCACTGCCACGACCGGCGCGCGGCTGCCGGCCACGGTCGCACCGACCGCCACGGCGCGCGCCGGCCGCGCCGCGCCCACCGCGACGCCGGCGGCTCGGGTGCTCAATGCCGCATATATCCGCCGCCTGCCGCTGGTGATCAAGGGCTGGCCGCCCACGCCGACGCCGACCGCGACCGCGACGCCCACGCGCACGCCTACGCCTACGCCCACGCGCACGGCGACCCCAACGGCCACACCGACACCGACGCCGATCAAGTATGGTTGGCGCGGAATCGATGAGACGAACGATGCTGTGACGCTAGGCGCCAGATGGCAGCCTGCGCCGACACCGGCGTTCTGGGGCGTAAAGTACGATTGGTGGTATAATTGGTCGCCGGATGATCTGACTTCTGCCACTGCGGGCGCCGGCCCGGATGCAACTCTAGCGATCATGGCGCAATGGCTGGCTGCGGATCCCCTCTATGTGCCAATGGTGTTCTGCCCGCATGACGCGGCCCCTTCGCAGCCATCACCGGCGCAAGTCGCCAACCTGGCAGCCCAGTATCGTGGCCGGGCCTGGTTGATGTTCAATGAACCAGATAATGACGAGGTTGGGGGCGATGGGTGTGGCGCACCTATCCATCAGAAATACGATGGTTATTATCCCCCGTATGATTGGGTGGGAGTCCCAATACCACCCTGGGACCCGAGCTTTCCCGTCGATACACTGGGATACAACCAATTGGGCAAGTACCTGGCGCAGCAGTATCGAGAGTACTACTGTGCCATCAAGGGCGCAGATCCCACAGCGCGCGTTTTCTCATTTGCCCTGATGCAACTGCCGATGCCCAATTTGAGCTACAATCCAGGCGCAGGAATATCCTCCGACTGGCGATGGAATAAGCGCGGGCAGGCGATCTGGGAGAAGTTTCTGCTCTACCTGGCCGATCCCAGTGTCGTCGCAGCGTGCGCCGATGGCCGTAGACCGGTCTTGGATGGCATCGCCGTGCACGCCTATCCCCAGAACTACGGCACCTGGCACACTGGGTGCCAGCATAGCTTTACGGATGCGCCCTGCGTCCAACAGGCGTTGGCGGATGCGCATCCTTATTTTCAGGGCTGCGGCGCCACGCAAAGCAAAACGATCTGGATCACAGAGACCGGCTCATTGACCAGTGTCCAGAATCAAACCTGGAATCAGACTGCCGCATTCATGTCTACCATGTTGGCTTGGGCCCGGGGCAACTTCACCGATCAGACCGGCCGCAACCAACTGGCTTACTACAATGCGATCGGCTGGTTCAGCATGCGCGATCCCAGGTTTTCGGCCAGTGACTTGATCAATGTCACCGTCACCCCCCTGCCCAACGCACTCGAGAGCGGGCTCAGCCCAGTGGGGAAGCAATGGAACCAGGAAAGTTGCCATCGTTGCCAGTGTCCCGGACCGGATTGTACGCCTTGATGAGGTTGAGCATGAATCTGCGCCGGATCCTATTCATCGTGCTGTGGAGTGTCGTGGCTGTTTTTTGCGTTCTGATGCCGGTGACAGCCCAAGACACGACCAGCACCCTGCCGCAATGCCCCGCATTCCCCTTCACATGGGGAAGCCGCTATTTTGTTTCGCCGGATTTCGACCGCGATCGCACTGTATTCGTGCGCACCAGTACCGATGAATGGCGGCTGTATCGAAGTATTGATAGCGGGCGTACCTGGCAAGTCAGCCTTGATCTGGATATTTGGGCTATGGGCTTTTCGCCCGATTTTTCTCAAGATCGAACCGTCTACGCCGGAGCGCTTGACGGGTCAGCAGGTCAGCGCTTACTTGCGCGCTCTACAGATGGCGGAACGACGTGGCGGAGTGTAGTCATCGCAAATACAAATCTGGGCCCTGGCACTCCTGCGTTGGCTGTGGTAGATGCTAATACCTTATATCTGGCGCTTTACGGAGCGTCTGGTGCGAACGCCACGCGGAAGGGTCTATTCTATAGTGCCGATGGCGGCGTTACCTGGGAGCATCTGTTCGGCGGCGATGTCAACGATATCGCCCTTTCTCCGCGTTACCTGGAAGATCACACCCTCTTCATCGCGGCACGCAGCTACAAATCCAATCGAGGTCTGTTCAAGTCCACTGATAGCGGCCATACTTGGGTGCCCCGCAGCGTGGGTCTCTACCTCGATGGTGGCGCGTCTACCTGGTCACCCACCTTCTCTCCGGGTTATCCGGCGGATACCACTATGTTCTGCCAAAGCACCGGGATCTTCTATCGCTCCGCTAACGCCGGCGGCTCCTGGGAACAAGTCTATCCCCGCACCCCACCTACAGGCCCTCCATCAGACAGCGGCGGTTACTGGGTTTTATCGCCTTATTTCGGGCATGATCACACCGCCTGGCTCAGCAACGAAGGCGCAATTAGGATGAGCACTGATACCGGCGACTCTTGGCGTGAGTTGGCTCCGCTCATCAACCTGGCAGCACGCGAATCATGCGCGGCGGATGGGCGTTGCGGCACCATACTGCTGGCGGCCAAATCCAGCGGTCAAGGGTTCTACCTGTCGTATGATCGCGGCCAGACCTGGCATTGCCCCCAGGAGGATGTCATCCCGCCGTGGGCCGCGCTGCCCCCCGCTGAAGTCCCCGAGCCGGCGACCTGGCTGCTGCTGGCTGTCGGCACGGCTGCATTTGCCGCGCATGGGTCCCGGCGTCGCGAGCGCGTGCCAACGTAACGACTGATTCGCCGGCCTGCTCCGCTGATGGACAGCATCGTGAACCTTTGCGCTGTCCCGCGAACGGGGGTATAATCGGCTGTCTCGCGCGGCGGGCCTGAGGTGTCATGGCCCGCCGATTTGTGAGTCATGGATACCACCCCGGAGCTGGAGCGATGCCGACGGTTGCTGAACGCCTGGAGACGCTGCGCAAGGCAGTTCAATACTACGCCTATCG
>JAPKMS010000460.1 GCA_026645775.1 Anaerolineae bacterium | reverse complement strand
GCGCGGCGTGTATGGGCCTGCTCATGGTCTACGTCCTGCGCCGCCGGGTGCATGCCGGCGGGATAGCAGGGAGCAAGTAGCACGAGTGGGTCGTTTGGCGCGACTGTTGCCATTCGCTGCCACCCTGAGTGCGTTGTTAGGTTAGTTTCTGTCATCCTGAGCGGGTTGACAACTCAAAGCCAGTCACGGCGAAACCCCAGCGAAGGATCTCGTCTGCGCCGGCAGAGATGCTTCGGCCTGACCGACTCGGTTGTAAGACGCAGGTCGGGGACTCGGCCTCAGCATGACAAAATCTAGCCTTACAGAGCACTGAGCGGGTCTACGGCTCAAAGTCCAGAACGGCACAAAGCCAGCGAAAAGTCTCCTGGTGGCCGCACGAGATGCTTCGGAACACCGCCTGGACCGAGACGTTCGGAGGCGTCGCGCGCACTGCCAGCGAGGACTGGGGTATGGTGCAGTCGCTGCGGGTGTTCTACCTGCACGGGCCTGAGGTGGAGCAGGCATTGCTGGCGATATAGAAGGGACGATGAAAGACATCCCACATACGACTGAAAGCCTCACTCTGCGACTCTTCCGGCCGGAGGCCGATGTGCCGTCACTCGTGGCGCTCCTGGCGACGATTGCCGCCGGCGACAAGACCGGCGCGGTGGTCGACGAGGCGACCGTCCGCGGCCAACTCGCCTGGCTCGGCCACGACCCGACGCGCGACCGCTGGGTAGCCGAGGCGCCGGGCGACGGCAGCCGGTTGATCGGCCATAGCTGGGTGTTCACCCAGTCGCCCCAACGGTCGATCTTGTACGCAGCCGTCGCTCCGGCCTGGCGCCGGCAGGGGATCGGCTCCGCGCTCCTGGCGCGGGCCATCGGTCGGGCCAGGGAGATGGCTGCAAGCCAGATCGTCTCGGCCGCGCGGGCGGGGAATGTGGCGGCGGATGCCTTTCTGCGCCATCATGGCTTCCTGCCGGCCGGCCACGCGCGCACGCTGACCGCACCGGCCGCGCTGTCCATCCCCGAACCGGCCTGGCCGGCCGGGTATGTGCTGCGTACGCTGGCCGAGGCGGCGGACGTCAACCTGTGGGCCGAGGCGTGCAACCGCTGCTACGCTGATATGTGGGGGCATCGCGAGAACACCGAGCCGGCCACGGTAGAGTTTCACGCCGAGCTCCTGCGGGCCTATCCGGACGTCTTCAGCCCAGCCGGGGTCTTCCTGCTGTTGGCGCCGGACGACTCGCCGGCCGGCGTCTGCGTGGGTTATGCGGAAGGGGGTGCGGGAGGCGCGGCGGGGTTCAAAGTCATTGATGCGCCCGCCATTGCGTCGGATCAACGCCATCTGGGCCTGCAGCGTCCCCTGGTGCTGGCCGTGTTGCGCTGGTTGAACGGCCTGAGCGCCGGAGACTACCGGCTGGAGACCTGGGGCGACAGTGAGCAGGCGGTCGCGATCTACCGCGATTTGGGATTCACGGTGGAGGACGACACCGTGGAATACCTGCGGCAAGAGACGGCGACCGCATGACCCGCGTGGCACGGTTCCAAATATCACATCAGCTTGGAGGGGGTGATCCTTCGTGTCCGATCTCGGTTCGGTGGTTGACCGGCTCGCGCTGATGCCACCTGCCCAACACTATCCCGAACCGACCGTCGGCGCGCTGATCTTCGACCCCGCCGGCCGGCTGTTCCTGATGCAGTCCCACAAGTGGGGCGGCAAGTACGTTGTGCCCGGCGGCCACGTCGAGCTGGGCGAGACGCTGGAGGCCGCGCTGCGCCGCGAGGTGGCCGAGGAAACGAGCCTCACCATCCACGACATCCGGTTCGTCTGTATGCAGGAGTTCATCTATGACCCGGCGTTCTGGCAGCCGCGGCACTTCATCTTCTTCGACTTCGCCTGCAGCACCGATCAGACCGCTGTCACCCTGAACGACGAGGCGGAGGCTTACGTCTGGCTCCCCGTGGACGAGGCGCTACGCTTGCCCATGGACGCATACACCGAGCGGGCGATCCGGACGCACCTGGCACAGCAAGCCGACAGATCGGGAGAGTAAAGGGCGCCATGCGCATCGCCATCCTGGCCGACGTCCACGCGAACCTGCCCGCCCTCACCGCCGTGCTGGCGGACGCGCGCGAGCACGGGTGTGAGCGGGTCTACCATGCCGGCGATCTGATCGGCATCGGCCCCTACCCCGGAGAAGTGGTGGACCTGGCGCGCGCCAGCGGTATGCGCTGCGTGCAGGGCAACCATGAGGCGTGGGTCACGACCGGCCTGCCGCCCGACCCCGGGCCGGGCCTGCTGGACGACGATGAGCTCCTGCACCAGCACTGGACGCACTCCCGCCTCGACCAGGCGCGGCGGGACTTCATCCGTGGGCTGCCCCACATGATCTGCGAGACGCTCCAGGGCGTGCGCGTGACGGTGGTGCATTGCGCGTTGGCCGCAGATGGCCGCACG
>JAPKMS010000459.1 GCA_026645775.1 Anaerolineae bacterium | reverse complement strand
GCTCGGCCACTCGGACATGGCGATGGTGAAGAGATACGCCCGCATCGCCCAGACCGACTGCGCCAAGGCGCATCAAAAGGCGTCGCCGGTGGATAACTGGCGGTTGTCGTTCTTCCTGATCTTTACATGCAGGCGACTGAAGCCCTTGACTTGTAGGTGCAGCTGTTGCCCACCAATGGGCGGGTGCCGGTGGCCGGTGATCATGCGGTTTGACCGCGTTTGGCAGCGCCCACCTTGCGCGACCGCAAGATCGTCCATGCGCCGACCAAGATTGCGGGCAACCAGCCGATCAGCATCGGCTACGACTTCAGCACGGTGAGTTGGGTGTCGGAGTTAGCCGGCAGTTGGGCGCCCCCACTGCTGTTTGAACGCATCAGCAGTGCTGAGACGCCGCACCAGAAGGGCGCCAGCCAATTGCGCCGCATCAGCGAGGCGGTGCAAGCGATGACGAAGCCAGGCCAGCAGTTGACACTCGCGCCTGTGCTGCGGCGGCAGCCGTACCCGGCACAGCCGGGCATGCAGGTGAACTGCGGACTCAAAGGCTGCGAAACCGCCATACATGGGCTCATAGCGGTTGCCGTAGGACGACCTGGCGATCTGAGTTGCCGGGTACGGCTCACCCGCCCGGCCCCTTCCAATGCGGCCGCAGTCCCATGACCTGCGCAACGGGCAGCACAAACAGGATTCCGCTGTCCGGCGCGTTGAAGTCACCGCCGACCGCCTCCTGCGTAGCCCGCAACAACCCCGGCAAATCGAAGTCGTCGCCCAACACCACAAAAGCAGTCCGATGATGGTACTCCTCGGTTTCCAAGAGGTGCCGCAGCGAGGGGATCAACGGCATATCATCGCGGCGGCCGCGCACTTGCTTCAAACCGTGGAGGCCGGCGCTCTCCAGGATGGTGATGCCGGTGACGCCAAGGCGGTCCCACGTCTGTAGGACATCTTGGCAGCGATCCAGGTTCGGCATTATGACAACAACCAGGTTAGGCATGACTTGTCTCCTTGGTCGTAAAAACCTGCCGCAAGAGCGGCGGCGTAACTAAGGTTGTGACCAGCACGATAAGAGTGACGATCGAGAACAATTCGGTTTTGATCAGGCCGGCGTTTACCCCAACGCCGGCGACGATAAGACCCACCTCACCGCGACTGATCATCCCCACGCCCACGCGCAACGCCGAGCGGTTCGCAAAACCGCCCAGCCGCGCGCCTAAGCCCCCGCCCAGCACTTTGGTGATCACGGCGATGATGATCAGTACAAGCGCCAGCAGGAGACCTGGCCCATCCAGCAGCCGTGCGTTGGTTTTCAGGCCGATGCTCACGAAAAAGATGGGCACCAGGAGCGCGTACGTGATGGTGTGCATGGAGCGGTTGATGGCGGTGCGCAAACGGCTGCGACCGAACCCCAGGCCCGCGATGAACGCGCCGGTGATCGCAGCCAACCCACCGCCCACCTCGGCGGACCAGGCAAAGCCCAGAGTCACCACCAGGACGAGCGCAGTGAGTCCTTCGCTGATCGGCTCGTCGTCGATCCAGTCGGCCAGCCGCGGCAGCACCAGGAAAGCAGCCGCAACGGCCAGCCCCAGGTAGAGCAGCATGCGCACAAACACCAGCAAGATGGCGCCGGCTCCGGCGGCGCTCGAAGCCACCGCGACGAAGATCGACAGCAGCAAGATCACCAGGACGTCATCAACCACGGCGGCGCCCAACAGTGCGATCCCCTCTCGGCTGCGCAGCACGCCCAGCTCAAGCAGTGTCTGCGCACTGATGCTGACGCTGGTTGCGGTCAGGATCATGCCCACGAAGAGGGCCGCCTGGCCGCGGTAGCCGAACGGCAGCACGACCAGCGCGCCCAATGCCAGCGGGACAATCACCCCGCTGACGCCCGCAAACATTGCAACACGTCCCGTCCGGCGCATCTCGCGCACGTCCACCTCCAGGCCGGCCAGGAACATGAGACAGACGACCCCCAACTCCGCCAACTCATAGATCGCCTCAGTCAACAGGTGCGGCTCGGCCGGGTTCGCCAGCAGCGGCCAGTGCAGCAGGTCGAGCAGGCTGGGGCCGAGCAACACGCCGACCAGCAGCTCGCCCAAGACGGCCGGTTGGCGCAGGCGCACGGCCAGCCAGCCGCCGGCCTTGGCGGCTGTGATAATGATCATCAGAGAAAAGACCAATTGAAGAAATGGTGTCATAGGTTTCGTCCCCAAGTATCGAATCTGCGTATCGCCAGCGCCGGCGGAGGTCCACCCGAACGGCCAGCGTCATTATCGCACGACCTTCGCCAGACTCCAAGCATATTTCACCCCGGAAAGAATCGGGGGCAAAGCCGATCCACCCCCGCGCTTCGCTGCTCAACAACCCAAAACAACACCTCCCTCCAACACCAAAGTGTCTATACAACAACACCGGCGCGCCGGTATATTACCTGTGCCTTGAGCAAGCAGCTCAAACGGCGAACATCGGACAGGACGGGTGCAAGGTTATGTCAAACGAACTCGAACCAACAACGGATCCGGGCCAGCCCGTGGTTTATCAGATCAGGCTCAAGGGCCATCTGGGGCGCGAGTGGGCCGAGTGGTTTGGCGGCCTGACCATCACGCTGGCAGAGGACGGCGATACGCTCCTCACCGGCCCGGTGGCCGATCAGGCTGCGCTGCACGGGCTGCTCAAGAAAGTGCGTGATCTGGGCATACCGCTGGTCTCGGTCAACCGGGTCGAAATCAACGAAACCCAACCATTTCATGCACAAGGGGAGGAGAAATGAACACTAAGAAACAATCCACATCAGGAGGTGCTTCCATGAAGACTATGCTCATCGCCGGATTGTTGGTCTTGACCTTTGTTGCGTTAGCTGGCTGCGTGGCCGGCCCCAACGAGAGCGTCAATACCCCGAACGAAGCAGGCCAGGTCGCCGGCTTCTGGCAGGGCCTTTGGCACGGGATTATTGCGCCGGTGACATTCGTCATCTCGCTCTTCTCGGACACCGTGCATGTTTTCGAGACGCACAACAACGGGAACTGGTATGTCTTTGGCTTCCTGTTGGGGCTGACGGTGGTTTGGGGTGGCGGGGGCCGCGCGTCGTCGCGGCGACGCTAGTCCGGGGTGAGGAAGGAGGAGGAAATGAAAACCTTGCAGAAATATGGCGGTTTCGCCGCGCTGTACCTGGCAGTCGCCTACCTGATCGGAATGGTGCTGTTTATCGTCGTGCTGAACACCCCCAGCATCACCGACCCGGCCCAAAAGGTGGCCTTGCTCGTCGAGATGCAGACGGTCGTCTTCTCGACCAACCTGCTGATGTACGTTTTCTTCGGCGTCGTGCTGATCGTCCTGGCGCTGGCGTTGTACGAGCGACTGCAGGCCGGCGCACCGGCGCTCATGCAGGTGGCCACCGCACTGGGCATCATCTGGGCCGGCTCGCTGATCGCCAGCGGCATGGTCGCCAATGCCGGGATCGCGCCGGTCGTGGCGCTCTATGCCACTGACCCGGGCCAGGCGGCGTTGACCTGGCAGGGCATCGAAGCCGTGGCCAACGGGCTGGGCAACGGCAACGGCGAGATCCTGGGCGGCCTGTGGACGCTGCTGGCCAGCCTGGCCGCGCTGCGGGCCGGCGGGCTGCCCAAGGGCCTGAATCTTCTCGGCTTGTGGGTGGGCGCGGTGGGCATCCTCTCACTGATCCCAGGGTTCACCGACCTGCTGACCGGAGTTTTCGGCTTGAGCCAGATCATCTGGTTCGTCTGGCTGGGGATTGTGCTGCTGCGCAGCCATCCGGGCAAGACCGCGTAAAAACCGGCTAAGTTCGTGCAGCAGGACAAATCAAAAAAAGGAGAATAGAAATGAACACCTACAGAAAGACCGCAATAAGTGTAGGAGTACTGTTTATCATTGGGACGGTTGCAGGACTGATAAGTCTTGGCGTGTTCACCGACCCGATTCTCAGCGCTCCGAATTATCTCGCCGATGTTACTGCAAATGAAGGCAAAGTGATCATGGGAGCACTCCTTGAGCTGGTCATGGGTGTTGCACTCGTCGGTATGGCGCTCGCGGTGTATCCGGTGTTGAAGAAGTTCAGTGCGCCTATGGCCATCGGCTACTTCGGGGCCAGAATTGTTGAGTTCGTAATCTATATCATTGGTGCAGTCAGCCTGCTGACCCTGGTGACATTGAGTCGGGAGTTTGCAGGCGCGGGGGCTTCAAATGCCTCGTACTTCCAGGCTACTGGCAAGCTGCTGCTGGCGGTACGTGATTGGGGCGGACATGCGGTCCTGGATGTGGCCGTCTTCCCCCTGGGTGCGCTGATCCTCAATTATGTGCTGTATCGGGCAAGGCTCACCCCTCGATGGTTGTCAGCCGGGGGTCTTGTGGGCGCCGTACTGTACTGGGCAGCGGGCCTCCTGGTCATGTTCGAGCTCATCGCCCCGTTGGAGACGATTCACGTCGCCTTGCAGGCGCCACTGGGCGTGCAAGAAATGGTTCTGGCGGTATGGCTGATCGTGAAAGGATTCAATCCATCAAGAGGAGACACACAATGAATTCAACTCGAAAAATCGCGGTCGCGGCAGGCGTGTTATTCATCGTCGCAACCCTCACAGGGCCTTTGCTGGCGACGCCGCTCATGCCGGATCTGACCGGCGCGGATTATCTCGCCGGGGTCTCGGCACACATGAACCAGGCGTTGGCAGGCGTCTTGCTCTGGATCATCGCCGCTTTTGCCAGCGCCGGCATCGCCATCGCGCTGTATCCGGTCCTGAAGGAGCAGAATGCGGGCCTGGCCCTCGGATCTGTCGTTTTCAGGGCCCTGGAGGCAGCCTTTTACATGATCGGCCTCGTGTGCCTGTTGGCCCTGCTGACACTCGGTCAGCAGTTCGGCGCAGCGGGAGCTGCCGATCGTGCGGTCATCCAGGCGATCGGCAACTCGTTGGTGAGCGTGCGCGAATACGCCGGGCTGTTGGCAGTGTTCGCCTTCTGCGTGGGCGCATTCATGTACTACACCCTGCTCTTCCAGTCACGGCTCATTCCCCGCTGGCTGGCGGGCTTCGGCATCGTTGCGATCATCCTGATGCTGACGGCGTGCGTGCTGGCCACCTTCAGCGGCAACCGGATTACCAGCTACATTCCCCTGGCGGCTGCCATCTTCGTGCAGGAGATCGTCCTGGGGATCTGGCTGATCGTCAAGGGCTTCAATCCGGCGGCGGTCGCCGCCCTGTCTGCCAGGCAGGCATAACAGGAGGATGAGCAAAATGAAAGCGATTGTCTGCACCCGATACGGCCTCCCTGACGCACTTCAGTTCCAGGAGGTGGCAAAACCTGCGCCCACGGCCGATGAAGTGCTGGTCAAGATTCATGCGGCCTCCGTCAATATGTACGACTGGCATCTGCTGACCGCCGACATCCCCCTGGTGCGCCTGATGGGCGGGGGGCTGCTTCGGCCCAAGGTGGCGATCCCCGGCGAGGACATCGCCGGACGGATCGAAGCGGCCGGCAGCAACGTCAAGCAGTACCGGCCAGGCGATGAAGTGTTCGGGGATCTCGCCGCCTATGGCAGCGGCGGTTTTGCCGAGTATGTCGCTGTGCCTGAGAGTGCACTGGCGCTGAAACCGGCCGCGCTATCGTTCGAGGAGGCCGCGGCCGTGCCCATGGCGGCCCTCACGGCCCTGCAGGGGCTGCGGGATCACGGGAAGATTCAAGCGGGGCAAAAGGTGCTGATCAACGGGGCGTCCGGCGGGGTGGGGACGTTTGCGGTGCAGGTCGCCAAGGCGTTCGGCGCTGAGGTGACGGCCGTGTGCAGCACACGGAACCTGGAGCTGGCGCGCTCGCTGGGGGCCGACCGGGTGATTGACTACACCAGGGAGGATTTCACCCGCAGTGGGCAGACCTATGACCTGATTCTGGCCGCCAACGGCTATCAGCCGCTGTCGGCGTACAAGCGGGCCCTGGCGCCCCACGGCATCTACGTGATGGCGGGCGGCAAGCCGGGGCAGATTTTCCAGGCCATGCTGCTAGGAAGCCGGCTGTCGGAAAGGGGAGGCAAGAAGCTGGGCGGCTTCACGGCGCGAGCGAGCCAGCGAGACCTGGTTGTGCTCAAAGAGCTCCTGGAAGCGGGTAAGATCGTGCCGGTGATTGACAGGCGCTACCCGCTGAGTGAGACAGCCGAGGCGCTCCGCTATCTCGGCGCAGGATACGCCCGTGGGAAGGTCGTCATCACGGTGGAACACAGCAAGCAACTAGACCGGTGATTGAAGTCACCGTCTGGTATGCCAAGTGCGTTGAAACGCACTGTGCGAGGGGCGGCAATGGTCGAAGTTTGGGACGCTGTTTTAAATTTGGGGTGCGTGTTATAATTGATTCATGTCCGCGCCCATCTTAGCCACTAAACTTTATATCCCGCCACCGCGGCCAAAAGTCGTCCCCCGCCCGCGCCTGATCGAGCGGCTGAACGAGGGTCTCTCTGCGGGCTGCAAACTGACCCTCATCTCTGCCGCCGCCGGCTTTGGTAAAACCACGCTGGTCAGCGAATGGGGCGCCGGCTGCGAGCGACCGATTGCCTGGCTGTCGTTGGACGCAGGGGATAGCGACCCTGCGCGTTTTCTGACTTACCTCGTCGCTGCTTTGCAGACCATCTTCGCCGGTATCGGAGCAGGGGTGGCGGCTGTGCTCGAGTCCCCCCAGCCGCCGCCCACCGAGATGCTCTTGACGACCCTGATCAACGAGATCACCACCATCCCGGACCATCCTTCGACTCCGCTCAGAGCTTGTCCTGAACGCAGTGAAGGAACAGGCTTCATCCTCGTCCTTGACGACTATCACCTGATTGATGCCAAACCGGTCGACGACGCGCTTACCTTTCTGCTGCAACACCTGCCGCCCCAGGTGCATCTGGTCATCGCCACCCGTGAGGATCCGCAGCTCCCCCTGGCTCGCTTGCGCGCCCGGGGGCAAATGACCGAGCTGCGTGCGGCCGACCTGCGGTTTACGCCGGCCGAAGCCGCCGGATTTCTCAACCAGGTCATGGGCCTCAACCTCTCGGCCGCAGACGTTGCTGCGTTGGAAACCCGCACCGAAGGCTGGATTGCCGGCCTGCAATTGGCCGCGCTCTCCATGCAGGGACACGCTTCGCGAGATGTCACCAGCTTCATCGAATCCTTCACCGGCAGCCACCATTTCGTGCTGGACTATCTGGTTGAAGAAGTCCTGGGACAGCAATCCGCAAGCGTCCAGACTTTCTTGCTGCGCACGTCCATCCTCGACCGCATGTGCGGCCCGCTG
>JAPKMS010000458.1 GCA_026645775.1 Anaerolineae bacterium | reverse complement strand
GACGATTACTGCGCGTGCCCATCCGGCGGTGTCCATGTGGTTGTCGGCCAGACCGCGTAAGAGGAAGCCGGGATTGGCTCCCGCAGTGACGTGGGGCCGCCGGACGCCAACAGGTCATAGCCCGCCCGGAGGAACGCATTCGCCTTCGCCGCCTGCCACAACACGGGCGCCTGCCCGCCGCGCTCGGCCAGGTAGCGCCCCCAGCCCAACGCCTGCAAGGCGAGGTTCCACGACCCTTTCAACTGGTTGACGGTGACACCGGCCGCGCCGCACGTCGTGCCGGGTGCAAACATGAGGCTTTCCACGTTGTTAAGCGGCGACACGAGACCGCCCGCCATGAGCCATGCCCACAGCGCGTCGGCCTCGTCCGGCCGGAGGGCGGCAGCCAGGCCGGCATAGTGCGCGACCGCGACCGGCGCGCCCAGCAGCGCGCCGCCATCGTTGGCGCACGGCGCGCGCCCCCCGACCCCAAAAGCCTGGTAGATGCTGCCAGGCGACACGCGCGCGGGATCCGGCACTTCAGCGGCCGATAGGCCGAACAGCCCCAGCTGCGCAAAGCAGGACAGGGGGTAGTTGGCCGGATAGTAGCGGACCTGCCGGGCCGCCGCGCTGCGGCGATAGGCCGTCCAAGCCGTGCCCCAGTAGTCAGGCGCCGCGGGCGGAGGTACGAAGAGCCAGGCCAGCTCGTCAATGAAGCCCGAGCCGTTGGCCGTCGGCGGCGACGGGTAGGCCAACGGTGCAACGGCGTGCCTGGCGCTGGCATACGCCAGCTCGACCAGCCAGCTCTCACCGCCAAAGGTATCCCAGGCCCAGGGGAGTCGCACGCCGTCGTAGGTGTAACCCATGGCGATCAGGCCGTCCGGCTTGGTCAGGTCCGCCCAGTCGATGTCACGCAGCAGCTGCTCTGTGCCGGCGGTATCCAGCCCCAGCGCCTGCTGCGCGGTCAGCAGCCCAACGGCCGCGATCACGGTGTCTATGGAGGACCACTCGGTGCCCCAGACGATTTCAGGCGTGCCTGCCGTGGACGTGCGGGTCCAGTGGGGCCACAAGCCGTGCCAACGCGGGAGGTCGAGCAGCAGCGTCGCGCTGATGGTGTTCACGATCTGAAGCGCTTCCGCATGCGCGACGATGTCGAGCTGGGCCGCCTGGGCGGTCGCCGCCGCCAGGCTGCCGGTGGCTTGCACTGCATCGAATTCGCCGCTGGCATCCTTTGCCTTGTCGCGCACCAGCCCCGTCGCCGGGTTCCAGTTGTTCAGCAGCTGGCCGTAGCTCCAGACGAAGGCGGCCGTGGCCGTGTCGACGATCTGGGTGGTGGCGGTGAACGCGATGCTGTCGAGGACCACGCGGTCGCCAGGCGCCGCGCGATCCAGCACCCACACCAGTTCGTTGATCTGGTTCAGATCCGGCAGGTCGGTGCTCACGACCTGCGCGCCGCCGGTCAAGACGACTTCGTCCGTCCAGCGCACGGCGCCGTGCTCCTTAAGTTCGAGGCGGAAGGCTCTGCCCGGCGTGCCGGCCGCAACCCGCGCG
>JAPKMS010000457.1 GCA_026645775.1 Anaerolineae bacterium | reverse complement strand
CGAGCCGGCCACCAGGCCGCCAGCCCGGCCAGCCCACTGCCCAGCAGCAGCCAGGTCGCCGGCTCGGGGACTTCGACGGGTGGTAGCGGAGTAGGCGGTGGCGCCGGGTCTCCCAGGCATTGCCAGGTTTGACCCAGATCGAACGACTGATAGACTCGGGCTACGTTATCATCCACAACTTTGCCGAAGATGACCACCCCCGGCGCCACGCCTCCGCCGGCGTACATAGCGGAAGCCAATGGGGATACAACGTCGGGCAGTTGCCGCCAGGTGACGCCGCCATCGGTGGATCTGTGCAAGCCAGACCCGACGGACAACCAGAGCGTCCGATCTTCGACATAACGCGGCGACAGAAGGTAGGAAGACACTGACCCCGCCGCGACATTCGGGCCGCTGGGGTGCCATTGTTGGCCGCCATCGGTGGATTGGTACAGGGTGTAGTTGTTGTTAGCGAAAGCCGTCCAATCCTGGGCATAGCCGGGCGACAATTTGATGTCGCGGACCCAACTGCCGCCTATGGCGAGATCCAGGCCGGTGTTGGCCTCCTGCCAACCGTGCCCGCCATCGGTGGACTTGAGAATGCCGAAGGTGTCGTGGTAAACCCCGGCGCTGATAAACAGGGTGTGGTCCGAGTTGAACGCCGATGAGACCGCCAGATCGAAGACGCGCGCCGCAAACAAGTGTTCCCAGGTGTCGCCCTGGTCGGTGCTCAGAAACAGCCCGGCGGCGCCTTCCGTGCCGGGAATCCCGCCCGCCCACGTCATATACAGCGTGTGATCATCCACGAGGGACAGGGCGCTCACGTACATGCTGCGATCCAAGGAGGGCTCGAGGGGATGACGGCGCCAAACGGCGCCGCCATCCGTGGAGCACCACAACGCTTCGTTCGTGGCGCAGACTGTGTGATTGTGGGCATAAGCGGGCGCAAAGGCCAGGTTAGAGATCCCGCGGCTATCGACCACCGCCGTTTTGGCCCAACTGCTGCCGCCATCCGTGCTGATCATGAGAAATGAACGTCCGTACTGGTGAGTGTCATCCGTATATTCCCAGCTCTGAGAAAAGAGCGTGCGATCTTGGGCGAGGGTCGGTGACGGCCAGAGCCACAAGCCATCTTTCGAGGGCCGGCAGTCCGGCAACTCGTACGTGCGCGAGGCATTCGTCGGTATACTGCAGAACAACGCAAAGGTGATGGCGGCGAATACGGCGAGCAGCCCGCGGCAGACAACTCTGTGGTAGAAATTCATGGTCAACTCCTATTGGCAATCCAGCCCCAGACCGGGACATTGACACTTGACGCAGACCGCGTCGCGCCAGTACTGCCCCACTACAGTGAGGTTGTGCGCCGCGGGCGCCTGTACCAGCGGACAGGCCAGCGACCCAATGTCAAGCAAGTCACTGGCCGTGTAATCTTCGATCAGTGGCGTGGGCGAGGGGCCCGGCGTCGGGTTGGGGGCCGGTGGCGGAGCAGATAAATACCAGCACGCGTGCGCAGAGAACCAGGCCACGGCGTTGATGTATTGGCAATCCTGGCCGACGCCGATGTGACTTTGGAACCAGGCCACCATCGGCGCCTCGAAGCTGTCGCGGGTTGTCGTCTGCGATTGCGGGGGGCTTCCGGGGCGCGGGAACTTGCTGGTCAGGCTGCCGGTTTCCGTGATCCAGATCGCTTTGCCGGCTGTCAGTTCGGGATGGGTGTTACCGTTAGGCACGGCGGTCGAGGCGGGCCCGGGTGTGCCCTGAAAAAAACGGTGCGCATCGACGAGGGCGCGTTGCACGCACGACGCATCTACAAAGCTACCCTGGCAGCCGGTGTGGAAGGTGCTGTAGTTGTAGGGATAGGCATGCACGGCGATACCATCGAAGGGGCGCGGGGTGCGTAGTGGGGCAGGCGTAGTGGCGGCAGCCAGGTAATCCGTGAAGCCGTTCCAAATCCGGATGGCCTTGTTCCCCCAGCCAACGCCGGGGGTGAGGCTTGGCATGGGTAATTCCAGCAGGCCCAACGGGTACAGGCGTGCCGAAGGATCGCCGCTCTTGATGGCATCGTAGTACTTGGCGTACTGCTCACCAAAATAGCGCCCCAATTCAGTCCAGTGATGGCCATCATAGAGATCGTCGGGGAAAAGATCCCTATGTTGCAACATCCATGATTCAATAGCCCCTCCGCAACCGTCAGCGTTGTCTGGCTCATTGAAGATCAGCCAGACGCGGCCCGGAAACCGGCGCGCCAGTTCGGTAAGACCGGCAGGATCAGGACCGCCGGCTTCGGATGTGCAATAGATCATGGGAACGTAGCCCGGATCTTGGAGACCATTTGCCAACGCGGCCAGAATCGCATCTGAGCTGGCTGCGCCTCGTGCTGTATTGTCGGTTGTTGAGAGACCCCAATCGTACCACCAGTCTATATTTACCCCCGATCTTATCGACGATAGGCGTCGCCGCGATATATAGGTTGCCCGGATACCCGACGCCTTTCCAACCATACTTGATCGGCGTCGGTGTCGGCGTGGCCGTTGGGGTCGCCGTGCGCGTGGGCGTAGGCGTGCGCGTGGGCGTCGCGGT
>JAPKMS010000064.1 GCA_026645775.1 Anaerolineae bacterium | reverse complement strand
GCTGAGCTTCGATGTGACTGAAACCGGGGAGCTGGCCGTGGAGAACGCGGGCGCCATTGTCGCCGGCGGCCGCGGCGTCAAGGGGCCTGAAGGCTTCGCGCCCCTGCGCGAGCTGGCCAAGACCCTGGGCGGCGCGGTGGGTGCGTCCCGCGCGGCCGTGGACGCGGGTTGGATCCCCTACCCGCACCAGGTGGGCCAGACGGGCAAGACCGTGCACCCCGACCTGTATATCGCCTGCGGCATCTCCGGCGCGATCCAGCACCTGGCGGGCATGAGCGGCGCCAAGGTGATCGTGGCGATCAACAAGGATAAGGACGCGCCGATCTTCACCGTGGCGCGCTACGGCATCACCGGCGATCTGTTCGAGGTTGTGCCCGCGCTGAACGCGGTGCTCCGTCAGAAGTTGGGGCGCTGAACCGGGCTGCAAATCGGCATCTTTTTTACCTAAAGCGGTGCGTTGACAAGCAGCGTACTTCTCAGTTATAATGCCGTCGGCGTTCGATATGGCACGAGGTGTGGCGCGGGTCCGACGTGAGCGGTCCGCGCCAACGACGCGAGAAGATTAGAGCCGGCAAGCCGTCCGGACAGTGTCTTGCGATACTGTTTCGGCGCTAACCTGGACGGGTGCGCAGCTCCGCATGGCCGCCCGCACCCGGCATCGCGAGGTCTTTTGCCCGGCTGCCACGCCTATAGTGACCGGTGATGTCAGCCGGGTCGTTTTTCGCCTTGAGCCCTGTGCCCAAGAGACGTACTTCAATCTTATCGTCCGGAGGTTCCTTTCCTATGACTACCAATTTGCCGCCCACCAAACCGCCTGCTGAAGTGCATCCCATGCAAGCGCTCCTCGACCAGGGGGGCTACGACATGCCGCAGCGCGGGGATATCCGCGAGGGTACGATCATCTCGGTCAGCCCGCAAGAGGTCATCATCGACCTGGGACTGAAGCGAGAGGCCATAGTCCCAGGCAATGACCTGAGCCGGCTTGAAAAAGAGATCCTCGCAGAGATCCAGGAAGGCACAACCTGGCCGGTTTACATCCTCCAGCCGTCCGACCGGGAAGGAAACCTCATCGTCTCAATCTCGCGCGCCCTCCAGGAAAAAGACTGGCTGGTTGCTCAGCAGATGATGGACAGCAACGAGATGATCGAGGCTGAGGTCAGCGGCCACAACGCCGGCGGCCTGGAGGTCATCTTCGGCAAGCTGCGCGGGTTCGTGCCGGCTTCCCACATCTCCAGCCTGCCGCGCGAACTGTCGCCCGATGAGCGCAAGGCGCGCCTGGCGGCTTTCGTCGGCCAGAAGATCCCGCTCAAGGTCGTGGAAGTTGACCGCAAGCGCCGCCGCCTGATCATGTCGGAGCGCGCCGCGCGCCGCCGCTGGCAGCGCGAGCATCGCAAGCAGTTGTTGGACGACATCCAGATCGGCGAGGTGCGCACCGGCATCGTCCGCAGCCTGGCCGAGTTCGGCGCCTTCATCGACCTCGGCGGGGCCGATGGCCTGGTGCACATCTCCGAGCTGGCCTGGTTCCCGGTCACGCATCCCAATGAGGTGCTCAAGATCGGGCAGCAGGTGGATGTCAAGGTGTTGCGGATCGACAAGCAGCGCGAACGGGTCGGCCTGAGCCTGAAGCGCGTCCAGCCCGATCCGTGGGCCGACATCGAAGGCTTGTATAAGGTCAACGATCTGGTCGAGGCCGTGGTAACCCGTGTGACCGATTTCGGCGCCTTTGTCCGGCTGCGCAGCGGTGTTGAGGGTTTGCTGCACGTATCCGAGATGGCCGACATCCGGCCGGATCATCCGGAGAGCCTTGTTAACCCCGGTGACCTGCTGCTGCTCCGCGTCCTGCGCATCGAGCCCGAGCGCCGACGCATCGGGTTGAGCCTGCGCCAGGTGTCCGAGACGGAATGGGCGGAATGGGCCGCCAGCTACCGCGAGCAGCATGCGGCAAGGGCCGCCGAAGCTGCGGCCGCAGAGGCCGCGGTCGAGGTCGAGGCAGCGCCGGCCGAGGTCGTTGAGACCGCGGTCGAGGTCGTCGAAGCACCGGCTGAGGTCGTTGAGGCCGCGGTCGAGGTCGCCGAAGCGCCGGCCGAGGTCGCCGAAGCGCCGGCTGAGGTCGTTGAGGCGCCGGCTGAGGTCGTTGAGGCCGCGGTCGAGGTCGCCGAAGCGCCGGCCGAGGTCGTTGAGGCGCCGGCTGAGGTCGTTGAGGCCGCGGTCGAGGTCGTCGAAGCGCCGGCCGAGGTTGAAGAAGTGCTGGCTCCCCAGGCCGAAGCTGAGCCTGTGGTCGAGGAAGTCCTGCCGGAGGCTGTCGAGGTTGAGGCTCCGGTCGTCGCTGCTGAAATCGCGGCTCCTGTCGCCGAAGAAGACGCCGAGGCATAGAGCGCCGCAGGCCGTTCTGAGCGAGCACCTGAACATTCATGAGCACGGATAATGACCAGATCGCTGAGGCGCGCGACCGGCTTCTGGCTGAGCGCGCCGAGGTGTTGGTGGAAATCGAGGCCTTGGTCAACCGCTTGGAGACCAAGGGCGATTACGAGCTCGGTGAAGGCGACCCCATGATCTATCAGTGGGAGCTAAACCTGGCTCTACGCGAACGCGCCCAACAGCATCTGGCCGAGATCGAGGAAGCTTTGCAGCAGCTTGACATGGGCATTTATGGTCGCTGCGAGCGCTGCGGCAAACCGATCGAACCCGAGCGGCTGGCCGTGCTGAGCCATACGACCGTCTGCAGCCAATGCGCTCAACGCCGACGTTGAGCCGGCGCAGATCATCTGCACGACGTAACGCCCGGTGTTGAGCCGGGCGTTTGTCTATTATGCTATGAATAACTCTACACCGTCTCTGGTTGTGGTGTTGACCCACGAACACACGGATTTTGATGCCCTGGCCAGCATGTTGGCTGCGTCCAGGCTCTATCCGCAGTCCGTGCCGGTCCTCCCGCGACAGATCAACCGTAACCTGGAGGCATTCCTGGCGGACTACCGGGATCTGCTTCCCTTCACGCGCCTGGAAGACCTGCCGCGGCGGCGCATCGATCACGTCATCGCGGTGGATACCCAAACCGTGCAGCCGGTGCGCGGGATGCATCCCCAAACCACGGCGCTGATCATTGATCATCACCCGCTTCTGCGTGACCTGCCCGCCGGTTGGCAGTTCTGGGGCGAGGAGGTCGGCGCCACCACCACGCTGCTGGTGGAACGCATCGCGAGCCAGGGCCTGGCGATCAGCCCCATCGAAGCCACTCTGCTGACGCTCGGCATCTACGAAGACACCGGCGCACTCAGCTATCAAACGACAACGCCGCGTGATCTGCGCGCGGCGAGTTGGCTGTTGGAGCGTGGCACGAACCTCCTGGTCGTCAACCGCTTCCTGCATCACCCGCTGACCGACGAGCAGCGCGCCCTCTACCAGCAGCTCGCGGACAACAGCCAGCCCTATCAGTTCCAGGGCCACGCGGTGATCATCGCGACGGCTACGGTCGCTGAGACTGTCGATGAAATTTCGACCCTGGCGCACAAGCTGCACGACCTGTACGAGCCGGACGGGCTCTTCATGTTGGTGCAGATGGGCGATTATGTGCAACTGGTGGCTCGCAGCACCACCGATGACATCGATGTGGGCAAGAT
>JAPKMS010000456.1 GCA_026645775.1 Anaerolineae bacterium | reverse complement strand
GCCAGCCGGACCTGCGCCGCAGCCTCGCCCATCGGCGCCTTGATCCACGCGGCCTCGATGCCGGAGATGATGGCGCCGTCGGGGGTCTCAACCCGCACCTTGAGGCTGCCGTCCTCGCTGCCCCGCTGGAGCGCCAGCCATTGGTGCGGCTGCACCGCGCGCAGTGCGGCCCGAAACTCGTGGTAGACGCGGTAGCGCCCTTCTTTATCCGCCTCGTCGCCCGCGCGTTGGCTGAAGACGAAGCCGTCGGCCGCAAAGCGCCCCCGCGCCGCCTGCCGCGTAGCGGGGTCGTCGCTCACCTGCTCCGCGATGATGTCGCGCGCGCCGGCCAGCGCGGCCTCGATGTCGGGCACCTGGTCGGTGATGAACGCGGCGGCCCAGTGTTGGTAAATGGGTAAATTGGTAAATTGGTCAGACGAGGGTTCCTCGCCCCGGCAGGCGGACAGCAAGTCCTGGGCCAACGGCTCGAGGCCGCGTTCGCGCGCGAGCTGGGCGCGAGTCTGGCGCTTGGGCTTGTAGGGGCGGTAGAGATCCTCGACCGCCTGGAGCGTCGCTGCGGCATTGAGCTGAGCCGCCAGCGCGTCGGTCAGCTTCTCCTGGCTGGCAATCTCAGCCTTGACGGCCTCCCGCCGCTCGGCCAGCTTGCGCAGGTACTCCAGCCGGGCCTGGATGTCCCGGATCTGCACCTCATCCAGCCCGCCGGTGACCTCCTTGCGGTAACGCGCGATGAAGGGGATCGTGTTGCCGTCGTCCAGGAGCGCGACCGTGGCCGTCACCTGAGCGAGGGGAATCTTGAGTTCTGCGGCGATGAGCGAATGAATGGATGATAAGGTCAAGATGAGTCCTCTGTCAGAAAATCAACGGCCCGGCACGGCGCCGGGCCGCGTCGCGCCCCCTAACCCCAGCACCGGGTCAGTTGGCGGACGGTTCATCCTCGTCTGCATCGGGGCGCGTAAGCCACAGCGCCGCTCGTTCGCGCAGCGCAGCCACGTCAACCGTCGGGGGGCGCCGAAAACGCGGCACTAACAGGATATGATAGCCCGTCTCAATCAACCGATCTGCCTGGCGAGGCGCCATTTCCTCTATGATATCCCACACACCTTCACCATCCCAGACGCTGTGCTCAGGGGGCGTTACATAGACGTAAGCGGCCTTGCGCTGGTGCGGGTAAATCTCCGCTGAAACACCCGGATAGCGCTCCTGCAGCTCGCGTACGACCTGCTCTACCGCGGCTTGCAGCTTCTTATTCATAAGAGTCGCTCCCTCACATTTCCGACAAACATCGCGGCCTTTGCCAAACTGCGACCAGCTTCCTTTTCACCGACACTGCCAGGATCGTAATCCGCTGCTAATCGAGTCGCCTGAACCGGATTGAATGCCGCCACAAGCTCAGATCGGTACAGCTTGCGCCGCTTGACCAATACGCCCGCGAACCGCGCCTGAACAAATTCGTGCTCCCAGCGATCCCTGTCGCCGGTCGGCCGGATGCCTGCTGCGATCAACGCGGCGATGGCAGCCTGAAACATGGCATAGTAGCAGCGATTAGCGCAGTTGTTGTAACGCCGGTTCGCACACTCACTCTCCGCGCCGGCGAGGCTTTCGATCGCCTTCTCCAGATAGGCGAGACCTTGTACGTCCACGTTGCTCATATTGTAGCCGCCTTCAGCACAAGAGGCAAGCCGGCCGGCCGCTTAGATGCTGGCATCCGCTGCCTCCCCCGCCCGCATTGCCCGTGCAGCCGCAAGTTCAGTTGCCGGGCATCTTCCGGCTCCGACGCACCCGCGTACCCTTGGACACCTTGAACTGCGCCCACGGGGAACGCTTTAGTGGAATCTGGTGAGCTTCCAAATGGCCGTACAATGCCGCCGTTCCCGTGTCCCGATCGGAGGTTCGCCAGAAAGGTGGCCCCAGCAGGGTTAATCGCCTACCCTTACCGGTTAGAACGAGCGTGCCCTGACCGTCGCTTTCGGCCTGGAGCACCTCGTCCCAGCGGATCTTGTAAGTCAACCCGAGTGGCGCTCGCACGCAGACTGCCTGCGGACCAAGCTCAATCACTGCTAAGGCGACGTAGACCAGATAGAAGCTACCGGCCAGCATCCCCAGGAAGAACAGCAAGACCAGCCACAACGGCCACGCATCCAGGGTCAAGAGACGACTGAAATCGCCGCCGAAAAGCTTGATGAGCAGGAATCCAAGGAACACGGCCGAGAGCAGGCCCAGCCAGCCGATCCAACGCACAACTCGCACCCTGACCGGCCCCGCCGTTCCATCCAGCAGTGTAGCCCTGGCTGCTTTCGCTGCTTGAACGGCCGGTAAACGGTCAAATGCATCGTCGGCGAGAACCGCGGCCGGCGCAAGCTGCGTCACTGCGCGCCAGACCGCGACAACGTTCAGGCCTTCCAGCGACAGCCAATCGAAGCGATCTGATGTGGCGATGTAGAGAAACACACCTTTGCGGTCATCACGTACCTGTTGCAGCGCCAACACCTCCGACCAACGCACGTCAAAGGAGCGTCGGCGGATCCGGCCGCGTAACCCCTGTACATCCAAATCCAGCCGGGTGCGCGCCGCAAAGAAAGCTGAGCCCAAGAACGAGAGCGCGCCGATGGCAGCTAAGATCAGTAAAGCTCGTCCGCGGGCCGCGTCCAGCGCCATCACCGCGCCAGCCATGCCGAGAAAGAGCAGCACCGGCCCGATGATCTCGCTCAGCCAGTGCTTCAATGTCGGGCGAAATGTATACTGGACATTTCCAGCGTCAACGGCTGACCCATTTCGGCGTTCATCTGTTCCCACGTGCGACCTCCCCCGCCCGTTCGTGATTCAGCGCCAGCAGCCGCGCAAGAATTTCCTCGTCGCTGATGTCGTGCGGCCAGCCGTACGCGTCGAGCACGGTCGCGTCGAGTTTCTTATGCGCCAGGTCGAGCCAGGCCGGCCGCGCGTTGTAGAGGCCGGTCAGGGTGCGCCCCTGCAAGACCTTCGAGGTCTCGAGGACCTCGAAGGTCTGCGCCGGATTCAACCACGCGTCCCGCTTCGCCACCAGCTCCCGCGCCGCGGCCGCGATGGCCGCCACGCGCGGATCGTCCGCCGGCTCGTGGCCGGGCGGCCAGGGGCAGGGGAAGGTCTCGAAGGTGGTGGTGGGGGTGTAGCGCGGCCGATCTTCCAGCGATGTGCCCATGCGCAGCGCCCAGACTTCGTGGATGCGGGAGTGGAGGACGCCGAAGAAGTAATCGTCGTCGCGAGCGAAGACGAACAGGGCATGATCTGGCAGGACTTGATTGGTCAACCAGACAAACATCCGATGCTTAGCCACAGCCGTTGTCGCAATGTAGCGACGTAAGGGTATCAAAGCGGCACGCATACCGGGACGCGGCTCAGCATGGATCCACCAACGCTCTCGATACGCATCGCGGTTGTTCGTGAGACGCCCCGGAAGCACGTGTTGGCGCACATACTCAAACGGGGCTTCGTACAGCGCCGCATCCTCCTCCGACACATCAACGCCGAAATCAATGATCCACATGTCTCGAGGCCGGCGAGTGGTGTCCAAACCGTTGACCCACGGCCGCACGACATCGCTATTGGACCGTCCGTTTGGGTTCAACGGCGCGGCAAGCATCTGTGCCGCCAAATCGGCAGGAATATCAAAAGCGCCACCTTTGGTGTCCCCCATGAAGGCGATATTGGAGTTCTCCGGCAGCCGTGCGACGGCCGACAGGTCAAGCAAAGTCGTCAAATCGGCATTGATGGCCGGCACAGGTTTGTCGTCCAGAGTACGCGCTTTCTCCTGGTTGCCGTCGAATCCGATCATCGAGACCCGCACCGACGCGCCTTCCAGCACCCACGGTCGGTCGCTCCAGGCCATGAAGATGTCACCGGACTGCTTGATACGTGCCAGTACCTTTCGGTTCGCACCACCCCGAATCGAGTTGGTCGCCAGCAGCCCTGCCCGCCTGGCCTTCCCCGCGGCGATCTGCGCCCGCGCCTTCTCGAACCAGTAGCACACCAGGTCAGCCTCGCGCGGCACGCGGCCATCGTACAGCTTGAACAGGTCGTCCACGTACGCGTCGCCCAATTCGCTACGCAGCCGTTTGCCGCCCAAAAACGGCGGATTCCCGATGATCACATCCGCGGCCGGCCACTCCGGCTCCTTGACCCCTGACGCCTGGTCCCTGACCCCTGCCTCCTGATCCCCGCCCCCTGCCCAAATCGCGTCCATCTGCCGGATCGCGTCCAGCGGCTTGAGGATCGGCTCGGCGGGCAAGCCGAACCCGTTCTCGCGCAGCCATTGGATGTAGCCGATCCAGATCGTCGTCTGCGCCAACTCGTAGGCGTAGGAGTTGACCTCGATGCCGTGCAGTTGGCCGGGAGAGACCAGCGGGAACGCCAGGCTATCGCCCAGGCTCAGCGCCAGGTTGAGCACTTCCTTCTCCAGGTCAAGCAGCAGCCGCAGCGCGACGTAGAGGAAGTTGCCGCTGCCGCACGCCGCGTCGAGCACCTGCACGGCCGCCAACTCCTCGCGGAAGCCGCGCAGCAGCGCAAACAACTCCGCCTCGGTCTTGACCAGTTGCCGGGTCTTCTGCGGTGACGGCTTGCTCCCGGCGATCAGCGCCCGCTTCTCAGCCTTAACCTTAACCTCAACCTTAACCTCGTCCCACCGCCGCCGCAGCGGCGCCATCAGCACCGGCTCGACGATCAGCAGGATGTCCTCCTCGCCGGTGTAGTGCGCGCCAAGCTGCGAGCGTTTGCCGGGGTCCAGGCTCCGCTCGAACAGCGTGCCGAAGATCGAAGGCTGGATGGCAGACCAATCCAGGCTGCTGCCCTCAGCCAGGATGCGCAGGCTGTCGCTATCGAGGTCGAGCGCCGCATCGTCGTCGAACAGGCCGCCATCCACGTACATGATCTCATCCGCGCCGAAAGAGCCGCCGGTCGCCATGGCTGCGAAAAGCTGGCGCAACTGATC
>JAPKMS010000455.1 GCA_026645775.1 Anaerolineae bacterium | reverse complement strand
GAACCTGGAACCTGGAACCTGGAACCTGGAACCTGGAACCTGGAACCTGGAACCTGGAACCTGGAACCTGCAACCTGCAACCTGCAACCGAGGTGCTGGCATGACCACAACCCTCCCCGAAGCGCGTTCTGACCGGTGGGCGCCGCGCTTCTTCACCATCTGGATCGGCCAGGCGTTTTCGCTGTTCGGCAGCAGCCTGGTTCAGTTCGCGCTGGTCTGGTGGCTGACGCAGACCACCGGCTCCGCGACGGTGCTGGCGATGGCAACCCTGGCCGCGGTGCTGCCGCAGGTTGTGATCGGCCCCTTCGCGGGTGCGCTCGTCGATCGGTGGAGCCGTCGGCGGGTGATGATTGCCGCCGACACGTTGGTCGCGCTGACCACCCTGGCGTTGATCGTGTTGTACGCGACGGGCCGGATGCAGGTGTGGCATGTCTACGCGGCGATGTTCCTACGTTCTGCTTTCGGCGCGTTTCACTGGACCGCTATGCAGGCATCGACATCCTTGCTGGTGCCCAACCAGCAGTTGGCGCGCGTCGCCGGGCTGAACCAGACGTTGAACGGGGCGATGAGCATCATCGCGCCGCCCGCCGGTGCGCTGCTGCTGGGTCTGCTGCCGCTCCACGGCCTGATGATGATCGACCTGGGCACCGCGTTTGTGGCGGTGTTGCCGTTGCTCTTCATCGCAATCCCACAGCCGGTGCACAGCCTGGATGCGGCCGCCGGTGGGGGCGCCGCACGGCCTTCGATGTGGGGGGATCTGCGCGCCGGGCTGCGCTATGTGGCCGCCTGGCCGGGCCTGCTCGCGATTATCGTGATGGCGATGGTGCTCAACTTCATCATCAACCCAGCCTTTTCGCTGATGCCGATCCTGGTGACCAAGCATTTCGGGGGCGGTGCGTTGCAGCTTGGCTGGCTGGAATCGGCCTGGGGGATCGGGGTGGTGGTCGGCGGTCTGGTGCTCAGCGCCTGGGGCGGCTTCCATCGCCGCGTGGCCACCTCGCTGATGGGCATCGTCGGCATGGGCATCGGCACATTGATCATCGGCCTGTCGCCCGCCCGCGCGTTCACCCTCGCTTTGGGCGGCATGTTCTTCGGCGGGTTTATGAACCCCCTGGCGAATGGCCCACTGTTTGCGGTGCTGCAATCCAGCGTCGTGCCTGAGATGCAGGGCCGCGTGATGTCGCTGGTGGGCAGCGGCGCGGCCGCCATGATGCCGCTCAGCCTGCTCATCGCCGGCCCGGTGGCCGATGCGCTGGGCGTGCGCGTGTGGTACGTCGTCGGCGGCCTGGCCTGCACTGCCATCGGCCTTGTGGCGTTTGCCGTGCCCGCGATCATGAACGTCGAGCAAAACGGGCACGATCAGACGGAGTCAGGGATCAGGAGTCAGTAGTCAGGTTGTCAAAGACAGCAGAGGGTGTTACGATTGCCGCCTGGTCGCGAAGCCTGTTTGTCTGCTTGTCTGCTTACCACCCATTCACTTGTTTCCCGGTCTACTTGTTTACCAACTCACCGGTTCCCGTTTCCCAATCCCTGACACCTGGAGCCTTTACGTGTTTGATCGCCTTCGCACCGTCACTGCGGATTACCCCCGCCAGTTCTGGGTCTTGTTTTGGGGCCTGCTGATCAACAGCATCGGCGGCAGCATGGTGTGGCCCTTTTTGACCATCTTCATGCGCGAGCGGCTGGCGGTGGATCTGACGGTGGTGACGCTCCTCTTCTCACTGAACTCCGGCATGGGCATCCTCGCACTGTCGTTTGTTGGCCCCGCAGTGGATCGCTTTGGCCGCCGCTTTGCCATGATCACCGGTTTGGTGGCCGGCGGGCTGATCCTCCTGGCGATGAGCGCCGCGACGAGTCTGCCGGTGTGGGTTGTGGTGATGATCTTTCAGGGATTGTTCAGCCCGTTCTACCGCGTGGGCAGCGACGCGATGATTGCTGATCTGATCGAGCCGGAGCGCCGGGCCAGCGCGTACGCCCTGCTGCGGATGATCAACAACCTGGGTATCGCCATCGGCCCGGCCATCGGCGGTTTTGTGGCCGGCATCTCCTACAGCCTGGCGTTCTATGCCGCCGCAGCCGCCAATCTGCTCTTTGTGACCTTGATCGCGCTCAACGTGCGGGAGACGCTGCCGGCGCGACACCCTGCAGACCTGGGCGGGGGAGATTCTTCGCTCCCGCCGCTCGCTGGCGACCGGGACGGCAAGCGCGGCGGTGGTTACGGCCCGGTGCTGCGTGATCGGTCGTTTGTCGCCTTCTGCGGCGTGTTCGTCCTGGCCACCATCCCGACCTCGGTGATGATGATGCTCCTGGCGGTGTATGCCAAGGAGAATTTCGGCGTGCCCGAGAGCCAATATGGCTTTATCATGGCGACCAATGCGGCCATGGTGGTGCTCTTCCAATACCTGGTGACGCGCTGGAGCCAGCGGTATTCCAACTGGCGTATCCTCACGCTGGGCGCACTGTTTTATGCGCTGGGCGCGGGCAGTGTCGTGTTGGGGCGCGGCTTCGGGGCGTTCTGGGCCAGCATGGTGATCCTGACCATCGGCGAACTGCTGCTGGCGCCCACCGGCTCGGCCATGGCTGCCAACCTGGCCCCGGCCGACATGCGCGGGCGGTACATGGGCCTCTACGGCCTGACCTGGGGCGCCAGCTTCGGCATCGGTCCGGTGATCGCGGCTCTGTTGAATGACAATGTCGCGCCCGCGGCCATGTGGCTTTTTGCCGGGCTGATGGGGCTGGCTGCGACCCTGGGATTTGCCTGGTTGGGTCGGCGCACGTCGGTGCGGGCTGTGATGGCCGACGGGATAGAAGCGAGTGAACGGGCGTTATGACCGACCTGCGTGCGTTGATCTTCGACTGGGGCGATACCGTGATGCGGGCGTTGCCCCAGTATTCCGGGCCGATGGCCGCCTGGCCTGAGGTGGCGGCGGTGTCCGGGGTGGGCGAGGCGCTCGCCGCCCTGGACGGGCGCTATCGGCTGGCGCTGGCGACCAATGCGCGCGATTCCGGTGCGCTGATGGTGCGCGCTGCGCTGGGCCGAGTTAAGTTGGACGGCTATTTCAGCGTGGTAGTCACCTCTCACGAACTGGGCGTCGCCAAGCCCACGGCCGCGTTTTTCCGGGCGGTGCTGGTTCGCCTCGGCTGCGCACCGGATGAAGCGGTGATGGTGGGGGATAGCTACGACGCGGACGTGGCCGGCGCCAAAGCGGCGGGCCTGCGGGCGATCTGGTTCAATCCTGACCGATCGCCGTGTCCTGAGCCGCATCCGGTCTACGATGCCGAACTCTCCGCGATGCTCGCTCTTCCGGCGGCCGTCGCGGGCCTGCGGCTGCCCGACATCCCGACGTGCCTGGCCTGGCTGGCTGAGCAGGGCGTGTCGGGCGAGTTGAGCCGCCACTCGAACCTGGTGGCCGCGGCCGCGTTTTGCCTGGCTGAGCGGTTGGCCGCGGCCGGTGAGCCGGTTGATCCGCTGCTGACCCATCGCGGGGCGCTGCTGCACGATCTGGCCAAAGTCAGTGCGCGGGGCACCGGCATGCAGCACGACGAACTCGCCGGCCGGATGCTGCGCGCCCGCGGCTTTCCCGACCTGGCCCGTATTGCCGAGCGCCACGCGGTCTGGGCGCTGGTTGATCCGGCCAGGCAGCCCGAGACGTGGGAGGAGCGGCTGGTGTGCTACGCCGATCGGCTGGCTGACGGTGACCGGCTGCTGGGCGTGGAGGCGCGACTTGCCGCGCTGCTGGCGCGCCGGCCCGAGCTGGGGGCCGAGGTGGCACGCTACCGGGCGGCCGGGCTCGCGTTGGAGGCGGGCATCGCCGGTCGGCTGGGGCTGACGTCGGAGGCGCTGTTCGCCTGGCTGCGCGGGCGGTTGATGGCCTCGGGCCTCGTGACGTGACCCGTCTCGACCGGACTGAATTTCGCAACCCGGCGGTGAGCGGTGCGTAGTACAAGCAGCATATGACATAAGCCTGCCCTCGGTGAAAGAGCAGGCGGCGCGAGGAGGGACACCATGATGGCAGTTCCTTGGATGGCATTACTGGCAGCTATGATCCTGTTGGCCGGCTGCACATTGCCCACGACAAAGTCGGTTTCGGGTTCTGGCAAAACGGTTACCCTGGATTTTGACTTTGATGATTTTACCCGGGTGAGTGTGGGCAGCGCACTTAAGCTAGACATAACTCAGGGAGACGATTTCAGCATCCAGGTGGAAGTGGACGATAACCTGGAGCAGTACCTGGACGTGAGGCGGTCCGGGGACACGTTGTATATCGGCCTCAAGCCGCGGCTGAGCATCCTGTTAGGCAACACGACGCTGAGCGCCTGGGTCACCATGCCCCAATTGACGGGCTTGGAAGCAAGCGGTGCGAGCAATTGCAAGATCTCCAGCTTCAGTTCCGACAAAGGGCTGGACTTGGAGGCTTCCGGGGCCAGCACAGTGCGCGGGGATATCGCCAGCGGCGCGGCGAAGATTGAGGCCTCCGGGGCCAGCACGATCGAGCTAACCGGCGCCGGGGCGGATCTGAACGCCGTGGCATCGGGCGCCAGCACCTTGCGGCTGGAAGACTTCACGGTGACGGATGCCCGGGTAGACGCCAGCGGCGCCAGCCGGATCACGGTGAATGCCAGCGGCACGCTGGACGCCAAGGCCAGCGGCGCGTCATCGGTGCGCTACGTGGGGGATCCGGCCAAGGTCAGGATGGATTCTTCAGGCGCCTCTTCAATCGAGCCGAAGTAACCGGGGAATAGCCGGGCCGGCAATTCTGCACCGAAACGAGCGCCCCCAGGGCTCCTT
>JAPKMS010000454.1 GCA_026645775.1 Anaerolineae bacterium | reverse complement strand
GGAGCTGGCCGCGGAGCTGGCGGGGGAGATGACGGAGGGGCGCGACGTGCTCGACCAGGTGGCGGAGCTGCTGGATGCGGATGACGACGAGGATCTGGAGTCGCCGCTCGGCGGTGTGTGAGGGGGCGGGCCGGGTCTGAGGTCGCGCGGGGATCATCCGGGCGGTCTGCAGGGCAGATGGTGGTAAGATAGGCGCAGGCCTGCGCGGCCCACACTCTATTCGGAGAACAAGCCATGATCGTCCTACCCGACAACGCAGCAGAACTCGCCATCATGGCCGGGGAGATCGGGGCCGAGATCCTGGAGGGCCGGCTGTCCGGCCCATCGGCGGCCGGTGGCCGGCAGCTGGGCGGGCTCGACCTCGACGCGTACCTGGCGCGCTTGCGCGACCAGCACGTCCTCGTTATCATCGCGCCGATCGCCGGCGACGAGCCCGTCACCTTCCCGTGCGACGTCTGTGGCCAGGTGATGACGCATCTGAGCCCTTGCCCCCAGTGCGCGCGCCGGACGGCCGAGGCTGCGAGGGCGAGCGAGCGGCTCGACATCCTCGACCAGGTGGAGGACCTGCTGGATGGCGGTGACGACGGCGCTGGCGGAGAGGGATGATGGTGCGCCTGCTGCTCATGCTGGCGTTGATGCTGGCATCGATGCTGGCCGGCGCCCGGTGCCCCATGCCGGGGGTGTGGTCGTGGTCCGCCGGCCCCTGCAGCGTGGACTATCACGCGGCGCAGGGCGTGGTGGTGCTGGCCTGTCCCGGCCGCGACATGCTGCGCCTGTGGCCGCTGCCGCCGGCCGGCCCGTGGTTCGAGGATCCCGGGAAGCCGCCGGGACAGATCGCCGCGCGGTAGGGGTGGCTGGCGCCCTGGCGAGTGCGGCCGGGTTGCTGCTCCCTGCAGGCCGGGGAAGGTGTGAGCGTATGGGGAGCACCGGGATCCGGATCGATCGCGCGCCGGTTCACCGCACTGGAGGGCCAACATGCTCAGAGCGCCCAAGCTGGAGCCCGGCGACACGATCGGCGTCGTCAGCCCATCGTGGGGTGGGGCCGGGCGGTTCCCCCACCGGGTGGAACAGGGCATCCGGCAGCTGAATGCGCTGGGCTTCAGCGTCCGGCTGGCCCCGCATGCCCTGAACCAGGCGGGGTTTGTGTCGGACACGCCGGAGAACCGCGTCCACGACCTGCACGCCATGTTCGCCGATCCCACGATCAAGGCCATCCTGGCCGCGATCGGGGGCGATCATTCCTGCCACCTGCTCCCGCTCCTGGACTTCGACCTGATCGCCTGCCATCCCAAGATTCTCGTGGGATTCTCCGACATCACGGTCTTGAACGTCGCGATCTGGCACAGGACCGGCCTGGTCACGTTCAACGGGCCGGCGCTGCTGACGGACTTTGCCGAGCATCCCCGCATGCTCCCCTACACCGAGGCCTACTTCCTGAAGGCGGTGGCTGGGAGCGGCCCGATCGGCGCGGTCGAGCCCGCGCCCGCCTGGACGGAGGAGTTCCAGGACTGGGGCGCGCAGGCGGACGTGACGCGCCCGCGCCGGCTCACGCCGTCGGAGGGATGGACCTGGCTCAAGGGCGGGCGGGCCGAGGGCCGCCTGATCGGCGGCTGCCTGGAGTCGTTGGAGCATCTGCGCGGAACCCGGTTCTGGCCGGATTGGGAGGACGCCATCCTCTTCTTTGAGACCTCGGAGGAGAAGCCGTCGCCGGCCACTGTGGACGGCATCCTCATGGACTATCAGAACATGGGGGTGCTCGAAAAGCTGCGCGGGCTGCTGGTGGGCCGGCCGATGTCGTACTCGGCCGCGGAGAAGCAGCAGCTCCGCGAGGTGATCCTGGAGCGCACGCGCGGCTACACTTTTCCGAGCGTCACCGACATGGACTTCGGGCACACGGCGCCGCAGTTCACCCTGCCCCTGGGCTGCCGGGCGCGGATCGACGCGGGGGCGCAGCAGTTT
>JAPKMS010000453.1 GCA_026645775.1 Anaerolineae bacterium | reverse complement strand
GAACTGCTGCGCGGGGTCGTGCAGCCAGCTCTGCACGCTGCCGATCTCGGCGGTGATCGCCGGTCCCATCGTCGCCGGCCGGCGCTGCTCCTGGATCGCCGCGATCCGGTCACGTGCCGCCCGGCTCCGCGCCGCAAGCTCTCGCCCCGCGCCGGCCAGCTCGGCGCGCAGTTCGGCCAGCGTGCGGCCAGCGTGCGGCCGGCTGCCGCGGCCGGCGCCAGACGGCCGCAGCGCTCCGGCGAACGGGCACTCGACCGGTCCCCTCCCCACGCCCGCTCCTCCTCACGCAGCCGTTTCGTCGCTGCCGAGCCCCGGTGCCGGGTCGCCTCGCGGTCGACGCCCTGGGCCTTCAGCGTGCGGGCGTCGATGCGCTCCTTGTGCCCGCCGGCGGCGAGAGCGGCATTGGCGATGCCTTGCCAGGCGGCGCGGATCTCCGCCGCCGCCGTCTGCTGCCGCTGCACCCGGCCGCGCTTCGCGTCGCGCCGGGCGCACACCATCTGGTTGAGCTCGCGGTTGACCAGGCCGATCTCGCCGGTCGCCGAGACGCGCCGCTCGGAGATCAGGTAGTGCGCGTGAAAATTGCGTTCGTCGGTGCCGGCATGGACGTCCGGCTTGTGCATGCCGAGATCGACGGCGACGCCGTAGCGCTCGGCGATCCAGGTGCCGAGCGCAATTGCCACGGCCTTCCGCTCCCCGAAGCCGAGCTCGTGCGGAAATGCTATGATCATGTCGCGGGCGATGGTCGCCGTCGGCCGCTGCGTCGGGTGCGCGTCGATCGCGCTCCACAGCCGCTCCCGGTCGGCGGTCCCGCCGCCCGGCAGGATCAGCTGGCTGTGCTCGACGCCGTCCGCCTTCGACCGGTAATCGACCGTCTGCCCGTCGTGCCCGTACAGCCGCTCGCCGGCAAGATAGGCCGCCTTGCCGACGGCACCGCGCGTCGTCAGCCGGTGGCCGCCGTGGTGGGCGCTGCGTGCGATCGTCGTGCCCGCCTTCTTCACCGGAGTGAGCCGCAGATGATAGATCGCCACGACTCACCTGTTCGCGCTCAGGTTGTAGTCTCCCGGGCCGATCACGGTACGGCACCGCGCCGGGGTACTAAGTGCGCAGTGGGCTTCCTTTGTTTTCAACGAGTTGGCAAAGCTGGACAGCGGCGACGCCCGGCTGGATAGGTTTGGACTCAGGCACTTGGCCGAATCCTGGACAGGGCTGGACAACGGCCTGTCCAGGGACGCACGGGCGGCAATCCAACCACGACGAACCTCAGGCTGTGTCATGGCGCCCTCGCAACCTCTGCAACCGATGCGTTATCGGGAAGGACCAGCACGGTCTCGCCCTGGCCGGCCTCGGGCGTCGCGCTCTCGGTTGCCGGATCACTGCCGACGAAGCTGCTGCGCAGCGCCGGACGTCCCACGGTCGCGCGGCCCGCGGCGTTGCCGGAGGTCTCGGCAGCAGGTCGGTAGAAGCTGTGTTGGCCGATCACCGCTGTCTGCGGCATGCCGCCGAAGTGAACGAGCGACGGCGCAACGCCGCCGGCCGCCGCCCGCGCCGCGACGATCGTCGCGTTCTGGAAGTACAACGCGCCGCTGGAAATATCGCCGAGATGGCCGCTGGCCTTGAGGTTGAAGATCGTGGTCAGCTCGGCGCGCTGCGGCGCCGTCAACGGCGGCAGCCGCCGCCAGCCTCCCGCCCTAGTCACCGGCTCG
>JAPKMS010000452.1 GCA_026645775.1 Anaerolineae bacterium | reverse complement strand
GTGACGCTGCGGTAGGCATCGTTGCGGGCCAGGACCACGGCCAGCCCATCCACTAGCGCGTTGCCCAGGGCGTGCTGCGAACCGGTCAGCGCGTAGCAGGGATAGCAGGTGCCGTCCGGCGCAACATAAAGGTTCATGCCCAGGCCGCACGTGGCGCGCGGCTCGGGCGCGTGCGCCATCGCCTCGTCGTCATCCAGCGAGTTGTAGCGTTCGGGAGCAAGTCCCTGCCCGGCCGCCCGTCCCAACGGTAGTACCGGTTTGAAGCGCACCGGGACGTTCAGCTCTCGTCCCAGGCCGCGTACCGTCTCGCCCAGCGGACCAGCGGTCTCGGCGGCGGTTAGCGTCGCAGCCAGTTGCACGTGGGTCTGGCGCCGGCTATCCACCAGCCGGCGCAGGTTGGCAACTGTGCGGGCATAGGTTTGCGGCCCTCGGCGAGCGTCGTGGCGGGCTTCGTCACCGTCCACGCTGACGACGACCAGGTCGGCGGCGGAAGTCAGCCGCGCCAGCAGCGAATCGGTGAGCGAGAAAGCTAGGTTGGTGCGCAGCACGATTTGCAGCGGTTTGACCGCCGGCTTCAACTCGGCCAGTGCATCGAGCAGGGCGTCCCGTTGAGGGTGGGCCAGCGGCTCGCCGCCGGTGATGATCGCCTTGCCGAAGCCAGCCGAGGCGGCTTCGCGCACCAGCTTGTCAACATCTGCCACGGCCATCACTGGACCGGACTGGTGGGGACCCGCGGTGGCGTAGCAGTGCGTGCAGGCCAGGTTGCAGGCATAGGTTACGTGGAGGTAGGCGTTGACAAGGCCTCCTGGCGGTGTATGCAGCCGCTCGTGCAGGGCAGTCAAGCTCGCCAGGGCTCGCGCCGGTTCGGTGATGACGCCGGCGTGCGCCAGCTTCTCCAGCGCCTCTCCCGACGAGGCGCTGACCGCCAACGCCACACAGGCCACAGTCTCCTGTGCGTGCGCCGCCACCTTTTGCGGGTGCGGCCCGCCGCGCATGATCTGTAGCAGCGGCCCGCGTTGCAGCATGCCATGGCCGTTCGCCCCGTGCTCGACCACGGCCTCGAGGTTTTCGTCCGCAAACACCTCGGCCAATGCCCGGTCGCCGATGTGGCTGAAGAGAAGGCGGTACGCCTCGCAGTGGGGGTCGCGGCGGTCGGCTGGATGACTGGAGCCGCCATCACGAACGAACACGTTGTAGGCGCAGCCGCCCCTGCAGTAAGCGAAATGGGCGCAGTCGCCGCAGTCCTCGGCCACGGACAACTCGCGGGCACGCAGCGCTTGCCATACCGGGCCCTCGGTCAGTGTGTCCAGGCCCGGCTGCTCGTGCACCCAGCCCAGCCGCCATTCGGGATGATGCGCGAAGCGGTTGCACGAGAAGATCCCGCCGTCGGGCGCCACCGTCAGGTAGCCGCCCAGGCAGTCCGTGAAGGTGCATAGCCCGCCGTGCCCGGCCGAGATGCTGCGCGCCATGTTGTCGAACGTGCCGATGTGCGCCCGTGTGATATTCGCCAGGTAGTAGTCGAACAGGGCGACGAGGAGGCCGCCTTTCTTTTCAGTAGTGAGCGCCAGCCCATCGTCCTGCGCGCCATCCAG
>JAPKMS010000451.1 GCA_026645775.1 Anaerolineae bacterium | reverse complement strand
TCGGAAACGCTCAAACCCCGGCCAGCATGGCGGCGTGCTTGTCTCGAATCAGATCCGCCAGGACATCGAGCGCCGAGAACGTCGCCGCACGCGGCATGCCCTTGCACGAGACCGGGTCCAGGAACTCCACATCGAGGTTCGCCATCAGCGCCAGGAGTTGATCCGTCGCCTTGGTGCCCCAGCCATACGAGCCGATGATGGCAGCATGTTTCAGCTTGGGGCGCAGTGCGTTCGCCAGATAGACCGCTGAAACCACGCTCGGATGCGGGCCCACGTTGAACGTAGGCGTTCCGATCACGATCGTGGCCGCGTCCACAAGCGCCATGGCGAACTTGCCGATGTCGGCGGTTGACAGCTCGAACAACAGGACCTTGATGCCGCGCTCTGCCAACGCGGAGACGAGGTAATCGACCATCACCTGGGTGCTGCCATGCATCGAAATATAAGGCAGCACAACCGTATTCGACACCTGGTCCGAGGTCCAATTGTCGTACGCCCTCAGGATGCTCTGGGGTTGATCCCAGATTGGCCCGTGGCTCGGCGCGATATAGTTGATCTCCAAGGCATCGAGCCGCTTGAGATACTTTCGGATCTTCTTGCGATAGGGCATCATGATCTCGGCGTAGTAGTGCTTTGCCGCGTCCAGGATGTGCGGATCACTGCCAGCAAACAGATCGGTCCCGGCAATGTGCGAGCCAAAAAGATCGCACGAGAACAGCATGCGATCTTCCGCCAGATAGGTGACCATCGTTTCCGGCCAATGCACCCACGGCATATGCATGAAACGCAGCGTCTTGCCGCCGAGCGAAAGGGTCTCATCGTCTTCAACCGTCTTGATCCGCTCCGGCGCGATGCCGAGATGGTCGACCAGCATCGGCTTGGCCTTGGGGGAGCAGAGGACCACAGCCTGTTCGTACTTCTTCAAAACGGTGGGGATGGTTCCGGAATGATCCTGCTCGACGTGCTGGCAGACCACGTAGTCCAGGCGATCGGTGGTCTCCAGTTGGCTCATCAGAGTGCGCTCAAACAGGGGGTCGACAGCATCCAGGAGCGCGTTCTTCTTCGAACCTCGGACAAGATAGGCGTTGTAACTGGTGCCATTCGGCGTCGGCGTCAACGATTCGAAGAGCCGGCGGTTCCAGTCCACTGCACCCAACCATCGAACACCGCTGCAAACCCGTCTTCGTTTCATCGGTGTCTCCTTTGCTCTCTTACAATTGTATTTGTGCGACATGACACACAAAGGTGATTATAGGTCAACCCCCAGGCGCCGTCAATCGCTTGACCCTGCGTCAGTCGCGCTGCGCGATCATCTCGATTTCGATCCGGGCGTTCCGCGGCAGGCCGGCCACAGCGACGGTGGTGCGGGCCGGATAGGGCGGCTCGAACTGGGCCGCGTAGACCGCGTTCATCGCCGCAAAGTCCGCCATATCGGTCAGGTAGACGTTCACCTTCACCACGTGACCGGGCGTCAACCCCGCGGCCGCGAGCACACCAAACAGGTTGCTGAAGCACTGTGCGGCCTGCGCGGCCACATCGCCATCGAGCAGTTGCCCGGTAGTCGGGTCAAGTGGCGTCTGACCGGAAAGATAGAGCAGGTCACCGGCCCACACAGCGTGCGAATAGGGGCCGATGGCGGTGGCGTTGGGTGAACTGACAGCTTGACGGGACATGGTTCGACTCCTTGTTGGGGTGAAAATGCTGGGGGATAAAGTGGGATAAATGGGGGATAAGCCGAACACACAAAGCCGGCGAAAACGCAGCCCGATCTCGGCTCAGGCGCATCACTGTCCCACTTCAGGATTCTAGGCGATACAGCACCCCCGGCGCCAGGCGGTTCACCAGGCCGGTGCGCGCCACAGCCGCGATCATGCGATTCACGGCGCCGGGCACGCAAACCACCTGCCCTCGGTCGAACGCCCGCAGCGAGGCAGCCACCACTGCACTGACGGAGCCCCACAGCCAACGCGGCGCACGATCGGGGCCAACGCCCCCCTGCGCGGGCCGGGCATGAAACTCGGTGACGGTGAAGCCGGGGCAGAGCGCCTGCACCTTCACGCCCCGCCGCCCCACCTCACCGGCCAACGCCTGCGAAAAGGTGAGCAGGTAAGCCTTGGTGGCGCAGTAGTTGACATTGCCCGGCAGCGCCATGAATGCGGCCAGCGATGCAACGTTGATAATGCCGCCCGCCCGCCGCGCCAGCATCGCGGGCAGCGCCGCGTGCGACAGCCGCATCGGCGCCAGCATGTGCACGGCCAACATCTCGGCCTGGCCGGCCACATCGGCCTCGGCGAACCCCCGGCCAATGCCGAAGCCCGCGTTGTTGACCAGCAAACCAAGCTCAGGCAGCGCACTGATCCGCGCCGCCACGGCGGCTATCCCGGCCTCCACAGCCAGATCGGCCGCCAGCGGCTCGGCTGCGATGCCATGCGCGGCGCTCAACTCGGCCGCCAGCGCCGCCAGACGATCCAGCCGCCGGCCGTGCAGGATGAGATCGTACCCGCGGCCGGCCAACTGCCGGGCGAACTCCGCCCCGATGCCACTCGATGCGCCGGTGACGAGAGCAATTCGACGTCCAACTGCCAACTTCCAACCTCCAATTACAGCTTCGGTGCGTGGGGCACGGTCCTTGTTTCCGTGTCTACTTGTTTCCCCATGCGTTCCTCACTTTGGCGCATGCGGTGCAGGCCACATGGGCGATTTGTGGCAGTGCACAAGTTGCCAGCCCTCCGCGCGGCGGTGAAAGATGCGCGTCTCGTTGTGCTCGGTGTGGCGCACGCCTTCATCAGTTGTGTAACGCATCAACAGCGTGTAAGTGATGATCGCCACGTCACCGTAACATTGGATCTTGGGCTGGAGCACCTCGTGTTCGATCTCGTAACGCTGCCCCGCCGTGCGCCGCGCCTCGGCCGCGCGGAAATTGGCCGCGGTCTCGCGCAGATGAAAATCCAGCCCGTCGATGCGCTGCGTGCTGATGTACCACTCAAAAAATGTCACATCGGCCGCAGTGGTGGCCGTGTACGTCGCCAGGTCGCCCGCCCAGATGCTCTTCAGATGGCCGTCCAAAACCGCCAACAGCTCTTCCTCGATCGCCATCAAACCCCGCTCTCCTTATATCCCCGCCTCACACCCCGTGCACCGGCGCCTTCTCCGGCGCGATCTGCGCGGCGAGCGCGTTTGCCTCGGCCGCCAGGATGATGCCGGTGGCATAATCCCGGCGGATTTCCGGGACGTCCTGCCAGCCGCCACCCGATTGCAGCAAGCGCAGCACATTACCGATGCCCCAGTTGTAGGCCACGAGCATCCAATAAGGCTCGACGCGACCGACCTTGGCCAACTGCTCGCGAATCCAGGCCAGGTAGGCGCCGGCCAGGGTGATATTGCTCTCCGGGTCAAATGGATCGTAAATCCCCAGCTTCGGCGCCCATTGATCCCAGGTGGCGGGCACAATTTGCATCAAGCCCATATCGGTGGCTGCGCCCACAGCTAACGGATCAAATCGGCTCTCCCGAAAGCACTGCTCGACCATCAAGCGCCAATCCAGATCATACTTTTGGGCCACCTGTTGAAAAATATCTTCGTAAGCCATGGCTCACAGCTCCCGTTCGCTGGCCGCGCCCTGTGGGCGGGGATGGACTGCATTGTGTACGCAAAAAGAGCACGATTTACATCGCCCCGCAGTATAACACGGGACTGTCAGCAGCCGCAATGCACCCGAACGGTGCGCCGGCAATCTGCGGACTGACCGGACGAGTTTGAGAAAACCGCCCCCCTCGACTATACTCAGCGGCATGCATGAGCTCTCCGTCACCCAAGGCATCTTGAATCTCGCGTTGGATGCGGCGCACGGCGCCGGTCGCATTGTCGCCATCGATCTGATGGTGGGCGAGTTGACCAGCTTCGTCGATGACTCGATCCAATTCTATTTCGACATCTTGGGCAAGGGCACGGCGGCCGAGGGCGCCCTGTTGCGCATTCGCCGCGAGCCGGCCAGCGCGGTCTGCGGTCAGTGCGGCCACGCGTTCCGGGTTGGGGCGCCGTTGCCGCCGGGATGCCCGGCCTGTGGCAGCAGTCACCTGCGCATCACTGGCGGGAGCGCGCTGCGGGTTGAGAGTATCGAGATTGAAGATGGAGATTCCGGTCGTTAAACAGATCCTCAGCGCCAACGACGAAGTCGCGGCTGGGGTGCGCGATGCGTTGGCCCAACAGGGCATCCTGGCCGTTAACGTGATGGCCTCGCCCGGTGCGGGCAAGACCAGCCTCATCCTTGCCACAGCCGCCGGCCTGCCTGCGCGCCTACGTCCCGGCGTGATTGAGGGCGACTTGGCATCTACGATCGACACCGACACCCTCACTGCACGCGGCATCCCCGCCGTGCAGATCAATACCGGGGGCAATTGTCACCTGGATGCGCCGATGATCCGCGCGGGGCTGGCGCACCTGCCGCTGGCGGAGATCGATTTGCTCTTCATCGAAAATGTCGGCAATCTGGTCTGCCCGGCCGGCTGGGACCTGGGCGCAGACGCGGCCGTGGTGATCGCCAGCGTGCCGGAGGGCCACGACAAGCCCTATAAGTACCCCGGCATGTTCGCAGCGGCCGACGCGGTGGTATTGAACAAGGCCGACCTGGTGGCCTACTTCGACTTCGACCTGGCCTACTTCGAGCGCGGGCTGCGCATGGTCAACCCGGATGCGCCGCTGTTCGTGGTTTCGTGCCGGACGGGGAACGGCGTGGCGGCGTGGGTGAATTGGTTGGTCGGTAGGGCAAAACGGTGAACCGGCGCATCGATGTTCCGAATATTCTCCGTGCTCTCCGTGTCTCTGGGATGATTCACACAGCAACCACCGCGGCAAAAAACCCGTCTAACCCTGATGCTTGTCATTGAGCGCGCTTGTGAACGCAGCCATAATATGATAGACTTTCAGCCGCACCCGATGTTGGATGCAAGGAGATAAGCTAATATGCCGTCTGCCAAAATCCTCGTTGTAGATGACGACCCCGACTTTGTCGAGATCATGCGCACCATCCTGGAAGCCCACGACTACGAAGTAGTCACCGCGGCCAACGGCAACCAGGCGCTCGTACAAGTCGCCGCGCACCACCCCGATCTGATGATCCTCGACATTATGATGTCTACCGTGCTGGATGGCCTCGATGTCAGCCAGAAGCTGTCTGAGGATCCCGATGCCCGCTTCATGCCGGTCATCATGGTGTCTTCCATTGCTGAAACGCCCTATGCCCATGTCTTTCCGATGGAAGAACAACCCCACATGGACGCGTGGCTTTCAAAACCCGTGGACCCAAAGACGCTATTGAACAAGGTGGCAGAGTTTTTGAGCTGACACCGCATACCACACGACGGGGAGCAAAACCGTGTCACCGCCCCAAAAGATTCTGATCGTCGATGATGACCCAGACTTTCGGGAATTCGTCCGTATCGTCTTGGAAAGCCACGGCTACCAGGTCTGCGAGGCCGCAAACGCGCCGGCCGGCCTGGCCGTGATGCGCGAGTCACACCCCCACCTGGTGCTGCTGGATGCCATGATGTCCTATGAGTTGGCCGGCATCGGCATCATCCGCGCCGTACGCAGCGAGCCACAACTGGCCAACCTGCCCATCATCCTCATATCTGCCGTCTTGAGCGAAGATGGCGATCGGTTCCTGCCGGCTGACGAACGGACTATGGTGAACCGATTCCTCAGCAAGCCGATCAGCCCGCAAGAATTGCTCAGTGAAGTCGCCGCACTCTTGTCTGAACAGGCGCAAACTGCGCCATAAGGAGTAGGAGGGATGCACGCGGAACCCAAGGTCAAGCCGAGCGGAGCAGCGCTCATCGATCCGGCGAAGGAAGCCATGTTGCTGGCAGCCCTCTACATCGCCCAGGAGCAACGCGGGTACCTGACGCCAGAAGTGATAGACCGGGTAGCGGCCCGCCTGGGGCTGACAGCGGGCCAGGTCTTCAGTACAGCCAGCTTCTACACCCTGTTCCGCACCAAACCCGTAGGGCGTTATGTCATTCAGGTGTGCAGCGGTGTCTCGTGCTACCTGGTCGATGGCGCTGAGAAAGTCTCTGATTACATTGGGGCTAAGCTTGGCATCCGGCCCGGTGAAACCACGGCCGATGGCCGTTTCACATTGGAAACCGTCCAGTGCCTGGCGTCTTGTGGCACCGCACCGGCGCTGCGCGTCAACGATCAGCTTTACGAAAATCTGACGCCGGCCGGCATCGACGCCATCCTGGACCGGCTGCTGGGGGAGGTGTGATGTGACAACCTGGCAACCCGTCCTGCTGGCTAACGTGAACCGACCCAATTCGGAAAAGATCACCACCTACCTGGCGCACGGCGGCTACGAGGCGCTGCGCAAGACGCTAAAAATGTCTCCTGACCAGGTCATCGCGGAGGTGAAGGCATCGGGCCTGCGCGGCCGCGGCGGCGCTGGCTTCCCCACAGGCGCCAAATGGGGTTTTATCCCCAAGGACGCACCGGTCAAATATCTGGCCGTCAACACCGACGAAGGCGAGCCCGGGACTTTCAAGGATCGCTTGATCGTCGAGCGCGATCCGCATGCGATCCTGGAAGGGGTGATCATCGCGTCCTATGCGGTGGGCGCCCATCGGGCCTTCGTCTACATTCGCGGCGAGTTCTTCCTGGGCGTCAAACGCTGGATCAAGGCCATCGCCGACGCGTATCAGTATGGGTTCCTGGGCAAGAATATCCTGGAGAGCGGTTTTGACCTGGACGTCTCGCTCCACCGCGGCGCAGGCGCTTACATCTGCGGCGAAGAGACCGCCATGATCGAATCGCTCGAAGGCAAGCGCGGCGAACCCCGCCTCAAACCCCCTTACCCCGCGCAAGCCGGCATTTGGGGTCAACCCACCGTCGTCCAAAACTGCGAAACCCTGGTCAATATCCCGCACATCATTGGGCGCGGGGCCGCCTGGTTTGCCAGCATCGGCACTGAGCAGAGCCGAGGGCCAAAAATCTTCTGTGTCAGCGGCCACGTGAACCGGCCAGGCAACTATGAGCTGCCGCTGGGCACACCGCTGCGCGAGATCATCTACGAACATGCCGGCGGCGTGCGCATGGGGCGCAGCGTGAAGGCTGTGATTCCCGGTGGGGCATCCACACCCTTCCTGACAGCCGATAAGCTCGATGTGCCGATGGCGTTCGAGACGTTGGCTGCGGCCGGGTCGGCTCTGGGCACAGGGGCGGTCGTTGTCATGGATGAAACCACCGATATGGTGGAGGTCGCCCGCCGCGTGATGAGCTTCTATGTCCACGAATCATGCGGCCGCTGTGTGCCGTGCCGCCTCGGCGGCCACAACATGCTGCACGAACTGGACATCATCGCCAGCGGCCAGGGCAAGCGGGCCAATCTCGCGAGGCTCGAGGCCCTCACCCGGGGCATCCCCGGCATCACCTTCTGCCCCCTGGGCACCGGCATGTGCGAGCCGGTCGCCTCCGGCCTGAAGCTATTCAGAAGCGAATTCGAGGAGCGCGTGAGCTAATGCCAAAAGCCAAGATTCTCATCGTGGATGATGACCCTGACTTTGTCGAATACCTGCGCACGGTTCTGGAAAGCGTCGAATACAAAATTGTCAGCGCCGGAAACAGCGACCAGGGCATGCTGATGTTGATGCGCGAAAAGCCGGATCTCGTCGTCCTGGATGTCATTATGTCAAGCATCTTGGATGGCCTGAACATGAGTCAGCGCATGGCGGACGATCCCGATCTGAAACACATCCCGATCGTGATGGTCACCTCCATCGCAAACACCGACTACCTGGCGCTCTTCCCGACCGATGAGAGCATCCATATCGATGCGTTCCTGACCAAGCCGATCGCGCCAGCGGAATTGATCCGGCAAATTGCCCGGCTGGCGCCCGCGACCGCATGACAAGGACCCCGTACTGAGTCGGCAGTCGACCGCTAACACGGGTTCCGCCCTCCTTGTCACACATATTACGGGAGTAAGCTCATGACCGATAAGATCAAAGTCGGCGGTGTGATCCAAAACGATCAATTGGCCAGCGTCAG
>JAPKMS010000450.1 GCA_026645775.1 Anaerolineae bacterium | reverse complement strand
TGGCACCGTTCAGGGGCTGCTGGAATTGGCCGGGCTGCCTTTTGTCGGATGCGGCGTGCTGGCCAGCAGCCTAGCAATGGACAAGATCGCCAGCAAACAGATCTTCCTGACGCACGGCCTACCGGTCGCCGCGTATCGGCCCGTCAAACGGCTGGATTGGGAGGCGCAGCCCGAGGCCGTGATCGCTGATCTGGAGATGCATCTGCCCTACCCGATGTTCGTCAAGCCGGCAAATCTCGGCTCCAGCATCGGCGTGGGCAAGGCCCAGGATCGCGAGGCGCTGCGCTTGGCCCTGACAGAAGCGGCGCGCTACGATCGCAAACTCCTGGTGGAAGAAGCGGTGCTCAATGCGCGGGAGATCGAGTGCAGCGTGCTGGGCAACGACGACCCGATCGCCTCGGTGCCGGGTGAAATCCTGCCCAGCAACGAATTCTACGATTACAACGCGAAGTACATCGATGGCCGCTCCGTGCTCCAGATCCCGGCCGCCCTCTCGCCCGAGCTGACAGCCCAGGTGCGCAAATTGGCTGTGCAAGCCTTCCTGGCCGTGGATGGCGCCGGGCTAGCGCGCGTCGATTTTCTGCTGGATGACGTGCAGGGCAAGCTCTATATCAACGAATTGAATACCCTGCCCGGCTTCACCCGCATCAGCATGTATCCGAAATTATGGGCCGCGAGTGGGATACCTTATGCCGAGCTGATTGACCGCTTGATCGACCTGGCGCTGGAACGCCATGCGGACAAGTCTCGCTCCCTGACGACCTATCGCGATGCACTGCCGCCGGCGTAACGCCGACCAGACCCGGGATTGAAAGCTATGGCCAGCCAACGACGGAAGAAACCATCTGCAAAACAACGTGAGGCGCGCGAGCCGGCCGAATTGGCCTGGCGCCAACCGCCGGCACGCTCGCGCAAGCAGATGAAACGCAACCAGGCAGTCACCCCCCGCGTCATCTCGGCGCCATCCGGTTCAAAAACGCGGCCGGCGGCGCGGCCGGGTACAGCACCCGCCAGCGTGCACGTTACGCGCGTCAACCTGCGCCGCATCCTGCTGGCCGCGTTGATCATCGGGCTGGCCGCCGGTGCGTGGACCCTGTTGAGCCTGCCACAGCTTCGAGTGGCCACCACATCGACCCAGGTAGGCGGCAACCAACGCATTGCAAGCGGTGACATCTTCACCGCAAGCCAGATCGACGGGCGCAGCATTTTTCTGGTGCGGCCGAGCCAGGTGGCCGAGCGCGTCGCGGCGCTGCCCGGCATCGCCACCGCCGCGGCCCACGTCCGCTTGCCCAACCAGGTGCTCATCGATGTGACGGAGCAGGTGCCGTTGGTGACCTGGCAGAGCACCACCGGGACGGTTTGGCTGACGGCCGCCGGAGCAGAGGTGCCCATGCAGGGCGAGCCGCCGCCGCTGACGCTGAATGACCTCACCGGGAGGAGCCCGGAGGAGGTTCGTGGCACGCTGCAGACCGTGCTGAGCAACCTGGCTGAGCTGCACGCCGCGCGGCCCGAGCTGACCGTTCTATACTATGGCACGCTCGAAGGCCTCTACTTCCGGGCGCCGGAGGGCTGGACCGTGTACCTTGGCGAAGCCGGATCACTGGCGACCAAACTGGCGTTGTTGGCCGCGACGCAGCAGAAACTGGCTGAACAGGGCAAACAACCGCAAGTCATCGACTTGCGCTTCGATGAAACCCAAGCGTTTTGGTGGTGATTGGCATGGAACGAATGGAATACCTGATGAGGAGCCGCCCATGGCGAATTCCCCGCTTGGCTCCCTGACCCGGCGCAGTAAAACCAGTGGAACCAACACAAGCGAAATGATTTGCGCCCTGGACGTAGGCACGACCAAAATCTGCGCGCTGATCGGGATGGTGGATGACAAGAACAGCCTGCGCATCGTCGGCGCGGGCCGCGTCCCCAGCAAGGGCCTGCGCCGCGGCATGGTGGTGAACACGACGGATGCAACGGCCGCCATCGGCCAGGCCATCGAAGAAGCGGAAGCTTCCGCCGGCGTCACGATGGAATCGGCCTATGTGGGCATCGCCGGGGGACACATCAGCGCGTTGACCAGCAAAGGCGTCGTCGCCATCGGCCGCAATGGGCGTAAGATCACCGCCGATGATAGCCAACGGGCGTTGGAGCAGGCGCGCAACATCGCCCTCCCCCATAACCGTGAGGTCATCAACGCGGTCGCGCGCGCCTATGTGGTGGACGATCAAAACGGAATTTTGGACCCGGTCGGCATGTACGGCTACCGCCTGGAGGTGGAAGCCAACATCATCACCGGCGCCACATCTGCCATCACCAACCTGATCAACTGCATCCACGCAAATGGCTTGGAGATTGACGACCTGGTGCTGGAGCCCTTGGCATCGGCCCAGGCCGTGCTGACTGACGAAGAGCGCCAGGCCGGCGTGGCAGTGGTGGATATCGGGGGTGGCACCACGGATCTTGCCATCTACCTGGAATCGGCGCTGTGGCATACCGAGGTGCTGGAAGTCGGCGGCGATCACTTCGTGCGCGACGTGGCAGCCGGCCTGCGCATGCCCTACGACAAGGCCGAGGCGCTGATCAAGCAATTCGGCAACGCGGTGCCCGATCTCGTCCCAGCGACCAGCGAGGTGCGCGTCGGCAGCTTCGGCGCCGATGGCCAGCAGATGGTGAACCAGCGGCTGCTGGCGGAGATCATCAGCGCCCGCGCCGAAGAGGTGACCGAACTGATCTCCCGGGAGGTACGGCGCAGCGGTTACGACGGCCTGCTGCCTGCGGGCATCGTCTTGACAGGCGGTGTGGCGCAACTGGCCGGGTTGACCGAGTTGAGCCGCAAAAATCTGGAGTGGCCGGTGCGGATCGGGCGGCCCAGCGGCATGGACAGCGCCGTGCTGGACCTCAGCAGCCCGGAGTATTCGACCTCGGTCGGGCTGCTGCAATGGGGTTTGACCCAGGGCGCCAAGCCGTATGTCGTGACGACCGCCCCGACTTCACTTACCTGGAAACGTGTGGTAGAATTCCTTCGGCGTTTGCTGCCTATTCCGACTTCTTAATTCCCCCTGCCGGACACGGTGGGGCCCTAGAGAGACACAATGATAAATTTGGAGGAGCATTCCATGACTACCAAAGGACAACAGCCGGCCTTTGTGGAAAATCCAGCCCAAATCAAGGTGATGGGCATCGGCGGTGGTGGCTCCAATGCAGTTAACCGCATGATCGAACAGGGCATTCGTGGCGTCGAGTTTATTTCCGTCAATACTGACGCCCAGGCCTTGATGCTATCCAATGCTCCTCAGCGGCTACGCATTGGCGACAAACTGACCAAGGGATTGGGTGCGGGCGGCAATCCCGAAATCGGCGAAAAAGCGGCCCAGGAATCCGCCGAAGAGGTCAAGGCGATGCTGAAGGGCACGGATATGGTGTTCGTGACCTGTGGCATGGGCGGCGGCACCGGCACAGGCGCCGCCCCGGTCATCGCCAGGCTGTCCAAAGAGTCGGGCGCCTTGACCATCGGCGTCGTAACCCGGCCCTTCACGTTTGAAGGGGCACGGCGCCGTCGCATGGCCGATGAGGGCATCAAGCGGCTCAAGGAAAGCGTCGACACCCTGATCGTGATCCCCAATGACCGGCTGTTGCAGGTGGTGGACAAAAAAGCCAGCATCCAACAGGCGTTCATGGTGGCCGACGACGTGCTCCGGCAAGGCATCCAGGGCATCTCCGAGCTGATCACCATCCCCGGTCTGATCAACCTCGACTTCGCCGATGTGCGCGCCGTGATGAACGAAGGCGGCTCGGCCTTGATGGCGATCGGGCAGGCCAACGGCGACACCCGGGCGCAAACGGCCGCCGAGCAGGCAATCCACAGCGCATTGCTGGATGTCAGCATCGATGGCGCCCAGGGCATCCTGTTCAACGTCACCGGCGGCTCAGACCTGAGCCTGTACGAGGTCAACGAGGCGGCCGAGATCATCCGCCGCACGGCCGACCCCGACGCGAATATCATCTTCGGCGCCGTAGTGGATCCCAACATGAAGGACGGCATCCGCATCACGGTGATCGCCACCGGATTCGATACGGTGAAGGAACAGAAAGCCACCCTGACCGAAGAGTCGCGGACCATCGAGTTCCCCAAGCGTACGTACGACCGCGAAGACCTCGACATCCCGGCTTTCCTGCGGCGCGCGCGCCAGCAGTAACCGAACCCGAACGCAGACGGGTGTGAACTCAGTTCACGCCCGTCCACTTCCGCTCAGAGCGCTACGCGTAACGCGGGATCCAGCCGGCAGACACATTCAACCTTAAAGTTATTGTCCGCTCATCGCCCTGGCGCACTTCACCCACCCAAAGCTGTGTTATACTCTCCCCCGAAATGCTACCACAACCCATTGTATGTCTGACAACTTGACATACAATGGGTTGTGTTCACGGTAACGCAGCCCAACAACAGCCCACGCCGATACCAACCGCGTTGTCCCAGCATTGAGGCCCTTTTCTTGCGCCTGGTCCATGATCGCACAGGGTCACCCAACCCAGGCGCTTGCTGCCGAAGCATTCCGCCTGATACAAGGATGTACTATCGGCAGCGAACAGGGTGCGTAACCCGCTGGTCGATTCTTGAAGAGGTTTCCTATGCAATGCCCTTATTGCAGTCAACCTGATTCCCGGGTGGTAGACACGCGCGCCACCGGGGAGAGCATCCGCCGCCGCCGCGAATGCCAGATCTGCCGCAAACGTTTCACCACCTACGAGCAGATCTCGGAGGCGCTGCTGATCGTCAAGCGTGATGGGCGGCGCGAGCCGTTTGACCGGCACAAGCTGCTGCAAGGCATCCGGATCGCTTGCGCCAAACGCCCCATCGCGATGGCCGACATCGAGCGCACGGTCGACCAGATCGAGGAGCGCCTGTTCAGCCTGGGCCGGGCTGAGGTGCGCAGCGAAGTCATCGGCGAGCAGATCCTTGAAAAACTGAAGGAACTCGATCCGCTGGCTTATATCCGCTACGCCATTGTCTACATGGAAATGGAAGATGTGGAGACCCTGCAGCGCGAGCTGGAACGTTTGATGTCGGAACGGAAGTAATCGAAGTCAACCGCGCACGTTTTTTACAAATCCCCAGGAGCTCATGTATGATCACCGATCAACGCCTCAAAGCCTTCCGGCCTGCCTTGCAGCCCCCGGCGCACGTGGCTTTATCGGAAAACAGCCAACAGGTGCTGCGCAAACGCTATCTGCGGCGAGGCCCCGATGGCAAGCCCGTGGAAGACATTGAGGGCATGTTTCGGCGGGTCGCGCACGCCGTCGCTGAGCCGGATGCCGCGCATGGCTATGATGTCGTCGGCACCGAAGAAGCTTTTTACGGCTTGCTGACCGGCTTGCGCTTCTTCCCCAACTCGCCCACGTTCACCGGGGCAGGCACCCCGCTGGGCCAACTGGCGGCCTGTTTCGTGCTGCCCATCTCTGATGACATGGGCCGGAACCCGGATGGCATTTTCCAAACTCTGCGTAACGCTGCGCTGATCCAGCAGACCGGCGGCGGCAACGGGTTCTCCTTCTCGCGTTTGCGGCCCAAGGCCGACAGTGTTGCCTCCAGCGCGGGGGTTGCCAGCGGCCCGGTCGGTTTTTTGCGCGTTTACGACACGGCATTCGGCGAGGTAGCCCAGGGCGGCACACGGCGCGGTGCGAACATGGCCGTGCTGAGCGTCGATCACCCGGATATCGAGGAATTCATCGCGTGCAAGGCCCAGGAAGGGCACATCTCCAACTTCAACATCTCGGTGGGCATCACAGACGCGTTTATGCGGGCCGTTACAGAGGACGCCGACTTCGCCCTGGTGAACCCGCGCGATGGCCAAGTCACCCGCACCGTGCCGGCGCGCGCGCTCTTCAATAAGATCGTCGCGTTCGCCCATCACAACGGCGAACCGGGCGCGCTGTTCCTGGATGCCGCCAACCGCTCGAACCCGGTGCCGCACCTGTACGAGTTGGAGGCGACAAATCCGTGTTTCACGGGCGAGACGCGCGTGGCCAGCCATCGTGGTTTCTTGACCATGGCGGAGTTGGCCACCTTGCCGGGCACGCTCACGATTGCCGTCGATCCGCGGGCGGCGGCTGAATGGCAGAGCCCACTCACTGCCCGTCCGGCATCCTCGGTGGTGCGCACCCGCGCCAATGCACCCATCCTGCAAATGGTCACAAAGCACGGCTATTCTGTTAAAGCCACGCCAGACCATCGCTTCCTGACGCCTGCTGGCCGTTATGTCGCGCTCCAAGATTTGAGTATAGGAGACAGGATCCTTCTGCAATCTGAGGAAGGGCCCTGGAGTCAGGATTACACGCTGCCAAACCTGGCAGTGGTGGCAGAGCGCATGCAGGTGCTTGGGCACGGTAGCGATCACGCAAGCGGTATGACCACCACGCGCCGCGACTTCCGAGAGCAGTACGCCTCCTTGCCAACACTCTGGAGTCACGACCTGGGGCTGGTGATCGGCTGGTTAGTCGGAGATGGCTGGCTCAGTTCCACGAGCAATTCTCCGGTAGGATTGACCTTCGGGATCAAGAACGGCCATTCATGTGCGGAGATCGTGCATCCGATTTTGCAGCGTTGGTTTGGCCCCGGTCATTTGCACGACCGAGGAACCGTTTGCCAGCTCACTTATGGTCAGATGCCCTACGAATTCCTGACATCTCTCGGTGTTCTTCCGGTGCCGGCAACAGCAAAACGCGTGCCATCCGGCATCTGGAGCGCGCCGCGCGAAGCCGTCGTCGGCTTCCTTTCGGGCCTTTTCAGCGCCGATGGTTCCGTCCAGATCAATGAGGCAAAGCAAGATTGCACCGTGCGGCTTGCAAGCTCATCGCCTAACCTGTTGCAGGACGTCCAGTTGCTGCTGATCAACCTGGGCATCGTATCCCGCCTTCACGCACGGCGAGGCGCTCTGGAACGCCCGATGCCCGATGGCAAAGGCGGCCAGAAAAACTACAAGACGGCGCCACAGTTTGAGTTGATCATTGGGAAGGCTAACCGGGATCGTTTTGCCCGGCTTGTCGGCTTTACGGACCCTGCTAAGCAGGCACGGCTGGACAGTCACATCGCGGGGGCACAGCGGGGGCCATATCGGGAGCAATTCGTTGACGTTGTTGCAGGGATCGAACCATGCGGGACAGCAGATGTCTATGACCTGACCGAACCCGCGACGCACAGCCTCGTTGCGAACGGTCTGGTTGCCCACAACTGCGGCGAGCAATGGCTTGGGCCCTACGAGAACTGCTGCCTCGGCTCCGTGAATCTGGCCGAGCACGTGACGGCCGACGACCAGGTTGATTGGGAGAAGCTGCGCGAGAGCGTGGTCGTCTCTACGCGCTTCCTGGACAACGTGGTGGATGCCAACAAGTACGTGCCGGCGGTGCCGCAGTTGCGCGAATCGGCCCTGCGCGCGCGCCGCATCGGCCTGGGGTTCATGGGCCTGGGCGACATGATGTATCGGCTGGGCGTGCGCTACGGCTCGGCTGAAGGCCTGGAGTTTGCCGCGCAGGTGATGGAGTTCATTCGCTATCACTGCATGTCGACCAGCATCGAGCTCGCCCAGGAGCGCGGCCCGTTCCTCGCGATCCGGGGCAGCATCTACGACCCGGAGAACCTGAAGTGGCAGCCGCCCACGCCATTGGCGCCGTACACGCACGATTGGGGCCGCCCGGCCGTGGATTGGGCTGCGATCGTCGCCGGGATCAAGCAGTCCGGCATCCGCAACGCGGCGCAGACCACCGTGGCCCCCACCGGCACCATCGGCACCGTGGCCGGCTGTGAAGGCTACGGCTGCGAGCCGGTGTTCGCCCTGGCTTATACCCGCACGGTCAAAGATGGCGACAAGGACCTGGTGCTAACCTATACCAGCCCGTTGTTCGAAGCGGCGCTGACGCGCGCCGGCCTCGACAAAGCCACGCGCACCCACATCAGCGAACAAGTCCTTGGCACCGGGAGCTGCCAGGCCATAGCCGAGGTCCCGCCAGCCCTGCGCCAGGTGTTCGTCGTCGCGCAAGACATCACCGCCGAAGAACATGTCCGCATGCAGGCCGCGATCCAGGCGTTTGTTGACAACTCCATCTCGAAGACCGTCAATTTTCCAGCGCACGCCACGGAGGCCGATGTGGCACAGGCGTACCAGCTCGCCTGGCAGCTCGGCTGCAAAGGGCTGACCGTGTATGTGACCGGCAGCCGGGATAATGTGGTGCTGGAAACAAAGGCGACCGCGGAAGCGAAAGGCAAGGCCGGCAAGGGTGGCAAAGCCGCCGCACCGGAAGCCGCCCCGGCCCCGGCCGTCACCTACCCGGAGCCCAAACGCCGGCCGCGGCCCAGTGCGCTGCGCGGGCTGACCTATCGCAAAGAGACCCCGCTGGGCACCGCCTACGTCACCGTGAACATCAACGGCGGCGATCAGCCGTTTGAGGTGTTCATGAATGTGGGCAAGGCCGGCAGCGATGTCGCGTCCGTGTCCGAGGCGCTGGGCCGGCTCATCTCGTTGGTGCTGCGCCTGCCGTCGCCGCTGGATGCCAACGAACGGCTCAAGATGGTGGTGGATCAGTTGGCGGGCATCGGCGGCGGTCGTTCGATGGGCTTCGGCGCCAATCGCGTGCGCTCGCTGCCCGATGCCGTGGCCCAGGTGCTGCGCGAGCATCTCAACAGCCACTTCACGGGCGGCGAAGAGACGCTCGAGCCCGAAGCGCACGCCCACGTCGAGCAGCTTCCCCTTCCCATCCACGACCGCCCCATCGGCGACCTGTGCCCAGACTGCGGCCAGGCGACGTTTATCCCGACGGAGGGGTGCCGGAAGTGCTATGCGTGCGGGTATAGCGAGTGTTAGTTGGTAGATGGGTAGAGTGGCAGATTGGGAGACGGGGAAACGAGGAAACAAGTGGGCAAGGAAACAAGTAGACGGGTAAATCGGTTTTAGGGCAATTTTTGCGAAGGGATGTGAGCACAGAAATGAGCATTGATACCGTATCTGAAAACGATTATCTGCCGCCAGTCGCTCAACTTCTGACCTTCGGTGACTGCCGTGAATTGCCGCCGTGGCCCGAAGGGCTCGACTATTTGCCGCTCGGCTTCGGGCCGGAGCACATCCCCGACCTGATCCGCATGGCGACGGACGAAGGTTTGCGCTGGGCTGATTCGGAGAGCCTGGAGGTGTGGGCGCCGATCCACGCCTGGCGCGTCCTCGGCCAATTGCGCGCGGAGGCGGCGGCTGAGCCGCTGCTCGATACGCTTGCGCAGGTTGATGATGACAATGATGACTGGGCGCTGGAAGAATTGCCGGACGTGTATGGGCGGATCGGCCCGGCAGCGCTTGGCCTGCTGACGACCTATCTGGCCGACGACGATCACGGCCTGTGGGCGCGCATCACGGCGGCCAGCGCCATCGCGAAAATCGGCTTACAGCATCCGCAGACGCGGGATACGTGCGTCGCCGCGCTCATGTCCGTCCTGAAACGATTTATGGAGCAGGATGAGGCGCTGAATGCCAACCTGATCTATAACTTGACAGAGTTGCGCGCAACCGAAGCGGCCCCGCTCATGGAGCAAGCGTTCGCGGCCGACCGGGTGGATGAGATGCTCATGGGCGGCTGGCAGGAAGCGCAGGTCGAGTTAGGGCTGATCCCGGCGCCTGCACCCGCGCCTGCTTTCCCCTGGCGTCTCGCGCCGCCGGAAACATCAGCCAGGCCACGGCTTACCGATACCGAGCAACAACTGCCGCCCGACGTTTCGCGCTCTTTGGCTCGTCAACTCCGCAAGCAAGAAAGCGAGACCAAGGCGAAAACCAAGGCCAAGCGCAAGCAAGCCAACAAATCACGCAAGCGCAACCGAAAGAAGTGAACGCCATGCCGAACGCAGCCACCGAGTCCGTCCCCCAGAAAATGCGCCCGATCTATGACGAGATCGCGGCGCTGACAGATGCCTTCTGCGCGGCGCACCTGAACGCGGAGTACGCCCAGGTGTGCCGCGCGCTGGCGGCGAAACTGGCCCGGAAACGGCCTTCCCCGCTGGAGAGCGGCCGCGCCAACACCTGGGCCGCCGCGATCGTCCACACGGTCGGCCGCGTCAACTTCCTGTCCGACAAGAGCCAGACCCCGCACATGCGCGCCGATGACCTGGCGAAGCTGTTCGGCCTCAGCCAGAGCACAGTGGCCAACAAGTCCAAGCAGATCATGGATCTGCTGAAGATCGGGCTCATGGATGCGGAATGGACCCTGCCCAGCCGTATGGATCGCAACCCGATGGCCTGGCTGATCTCGGTCAACGGCTTGATCCTGGATGCCCGCTCCGCGCCGCGTGAGATCCAAGAGGCCGCATTCCTCAAAGGACTGATCCCCTATCTGCCGGAGGGCGCGGGCAATTAGATCGGGGACACGGGTAGACGCGGGGACATGGGGACGCGGGGACGCGGAGCGGGGGGAGCGATAGACAGACATTCTCCCTCTTCCCCTCTCCCCCTCTCCATTCCCGCCCCATCCCCCACCTGTGCTATAATCTCGCCCATGCGCCGATTTCTACGCGCTGTGTTGCGCGCGCTGTTCCTGTTGCTGGCCCTATCGATCCTGGCTTTCGCCTTTCTTGTCTACCAGGTGGATCGCCTGGGCCAGCAGGATCACGCGCGCCCGGCGGACGCCATCGTCGTGTTGGGCGCGCGGGTCAACGCGGACGGCAGCCCCGGCTCCGACTTGATCAGCCGCACCTACCGCGCGATAGACCTTTGGCAGGCCAACTATGCACCGCGCATCATCTGCACCGGCGGCTTCAAGAACGAGCCGCTGTCGGCCGCGGCGGTGTGCAAGCGTTTTGCGGTCGACCTGGGGGTGCCGGCCGAAGACGTGTATCTGGCCGATGGCAGCAGCAACACCCTGGAGGACGCGCAGGTCACAGCCGAATTGATGGCGGCGCAGGGCTGGCGCACCGCGATCCTGGTCAGCCACCCGCTGCATCTGTTCCGGGCGCGCTGGCTCTTTAACCGCGCAGGCGTCGACGCGGTCACCAGTCCCACCTCCACCGACACAGCCCGCATCTTCCTGCCCCTGCGTGCCTGGTATGCCATCCGCGAATCGGCCGGCATCGTAATCACTGCGCTAAATGCCTGGGAGTTGATCCCGCCGGAATGGGTCGCTAAATTGCAGACGTGGAGTTATGGATTGCAGTAGGATGTCGAATGGGGAATGTACGATGGACGATGGGCGTAAGCACGCAGCCTGTATCACGCATCACGTGTGCGAATGAGTAACTGTGAGTCACTGGAAGCAAATCGCGGCCACTAAGGCCATTTTGGGCCGGGAGACCGGCGCAATTCTCAAGGATCACGGGGGCAAGCTCAGGATTGCGCTGGCCTACCCGAACAGTTATGCGGTGGGGATGTCCAGCCTGGCGCTGCAGATCCTCTACCGGGGGTTCAACGCGCGGCCCGATGTGGTGTGCGAACGCGTCTTCTGGGATCCGCAGGCCGCGGCGGCCGGGCAGCCGTTGCTCAGCCTGGAATCCGGGACGCCGGTGGCTGATTTCGATGTCTGGGCGTTCACCGTCTCATTTGAGATGGACTATTTCAACATCGCCGCGATGCTGCGCCAGGCTGAGATGCCGCCCCTGGCGGCCGAACGCGCCGGCACCGAAGGCTATCCCCTGTTGATCGCGGGCGGCCCGGCGCTCAGCATGAACCCGGAGCCGCTGGCGCCCTTTTTCGATGCGGTTGTGATCGGCGAGGTCGAAGAACTGCTGCCACGGCTGACGGCGCTCTTCGTTGAAGCCATCGAGGAGGACCGCGAACGCCTGCTGGACGCGCTGGAGGCGCTGCCGGGGGTTTATGTGCCCGGCCGCAGAGTTGTAGGACAGATTGGCAACCCGTCCTACGAACCGATCGCGCGTCTCTGGGTGCGAGACCCGGACGCGCTGGAACCCGTGTCGAGCCTCTACACGCCCGATGCCGAGTTCGCCAACCGCCACCTGATCGAGATCGCGCGCGGATGCGGCCGCGGCTGTCGGTTCTGCCTGGCCGGTTATGTCTACCGTCCGCCCCGCGAACAGCCGATCGATCGCATTCTGGCGTGGGCGCGCGAGGGGCTGACGCGGCAGTTGCCGGTCTTCGCGCACGGTGGACGCGCAGGCACGCAGGCGCCGAGCATCGGCCTGGTCTCGGCGGCCGTGTCCGATCATTCGCACATCGATGAACTGGCGACCGAGCTGCACGGCATGGGAGCCCGCATCACCGTCAGCTCGATGCGCACCGACCCCATCAGCGTGCCGCTGGTGCGGGCCATGGCCGCGAGCGGCACCCAGACGTTGACCATCGCGCCTGAGGCCGGCTCGGAACGGTTGCGGCGGGTCATCAACAAAACGCAGACCGAAGCTGATTTGCTGACCGCGGTGGAGTTGGCGCAGACGCTGAATTTCCCGCAGCTCAAGCTCTATTTCATGATCGGCCATCCCACCGAGACCGATGACGACATCCAGGGCATCGTCGATCTGACACTGAAGGCGCGGGCGATCTTCCGGCGCAACGTGACCATCAACGCCACGCCGTTCGTGCCCAAGGCGCACACGCCCTTCCAATGGATGGCCGTGACGCCCGCCAAGACATTGCACGCGCGCCAGGTCATGCTGAAACGCCTGTTGACCAAGCACAACGTCACCGTGAGCGCCGACTCACCGGAATGGGCCGAGGTGCAGGCCGTGCTCGCCCGCGGCGACCGCCGGCTGGCGCCCGTGCTGATGGATATCGACCGGCTGACCTTACGCGGCTTCAGCGAGGCGTTGGCACGGCACGGGCTGGCGGCCGAGGAATTTCTGGACGAACGGACGCCGGGTACACCCCAGCCTTGGGACGTCGTCGAGAGCGGCGTCACGCCCAGCTTCTTGCGCTATGAGCAGCGTCTGGCCGACCGCGAGCGTCCCGGCCACCGCTGCCCACCCGGAGCGGTGGAGTGTTTGGCGTGTGGGGTATGTGGCGTGACCGTGGATGTTAACACAAAAACAACCTTGCCTGTCACCCTGAGCGGGTCTACGGCATAAGGTCAGTCGCAGCATCAGACCAGCGAAGGGTCTCCGCTCAGCCGCCAGAGATGCTTCGCTGTGGTTTCGCCGTAACTAACGTTGAGCCGTTAACCCGCTGCTTAGAAACTTCCGGCGAGTGCCTCGGCTGTCGGGTTTTTGACGACGACGCAACCCAGTTTTG
>JAPKMS010000449.1 GCA_026645775.1 Anaerolineae bacterium | reverse complement strand
GAGGCAGAGGCGCATTCACCACCCGGTTCATAAACCGGGTGTCCCCTGCGCCCATTTTTATGGGGATTGTGCCAGCATCTCGCCTGCCGGGCAAGTCAAATAGCCGCTGGGCCACCATCTTTCATAGAGGCCGGAGAGACGATTCTTCACCCCTCACCTGACTGTAGGGCGTTCGCGCAGGGTTGGACCGCTGCCATCCAATGCGACCGCCACATCACGGTCGGGGTGAAGAGGCGTAACTGCCCTGGTGGCCTCAACGATCGTGTAGCTGTGTCGCAGCCGCGTCCGGATCGTGGCGCGGATGAACGGCCAGGCCTCTTCCAGCGACGGGAACGGCGTGACGGCCACCCGTTTCCAGCGCCCTTTGCGGCCGTAGGTGCGGACGACTGCGCCGTCATCCAGCAGCGTCGGCTCCCAGCTCACCTGGTAGAAGCGGCGCGCGTTGACGGTCGGATCGGTGCGGTCAAAGCGCACCTGGCCGAATTCCGCCGGTGGCTCGCTCCACTCATCGAAGGTTCGTCTACCTTTCATTTCGTCCTCGGCGTAACTTTCTCGTTTCCGGTTCGTCGTCTATGATGCCAGAACATAAGTTCGATGTCAAGCGTCAATCATGTCGTCAACCCGCCAACGTAAGCTCGATGCCGTCGTCGCGCGGCTGCAACTGCAATACGGCCCCCGCGCCATCCGCAAGGCCGCGCCTGACCCCGCGCCGCTCGCCCAACTGTCCACCACCTTCCCGGCCCTGGATGCCGCGCTGGGCGGTGGGCTGCCGGCCGGCCGGATCACGGAGCTCAGCGGGCCGGCCACCTCCGGCAAGGTGACGCTGGCCGCGAAGGCGCTGGCGGCCGCGCAACAGGACGCCCAGGCGCTGGTCGCCTGGCTGGATCTCGGCCGCACCTGCGACCCTGACTATCTGCACCGCTGCGGCCTGGCGCTCGACCGGCTGCTGGTGGTCCGGCCGCGTGATGGCGCGGATGCGCTGGCGATCGCGCTGCACCTGGTCGAGAGCCGCACCCTGGCCGCGCTCGTCTTCGACGGCACGGTGCAACTCAAGGGGGCCGATCAGGCGCAGGCATCCGGCGCGCTGGAGCGTCTGGCCGTGGTCGTGGCCCAAACGCCCACCGCCGTGATCTTCCTCGCAGAACCCGGCGAGCAATCCCGGACGCTGGCGCACGTGGCGACCGTGCGGCTGGCGCTGCGCCGCGAGCGTTGGCTGACCCTGGGCCAGGACGTGCGCGGCTACGAGGGGCAGGTGGCGATCGTCAAGCACAAGCTGGGCCAAGCCGGCGCGGCTGTGCCGATCCGGATCACCTTCAACGGCACGGTGCGCGGGGAAGGGCTGTGAGGTAGTGCGGTGGTACGCTAGTGAGGTAGTGAGGAGGCAGCGGAGGGGGGAAATACTGAGCTGAGGCGAGCGCACTTTGACAGAAGAACAAATGTTCCATATAATCCGCGTATCCGAAGTGCGAGGAGCGGGGCAGCGTGGCCGAACGGCGGCAAGAGACGACACGGCGCACCATCGCCTATCTGTGGGCGCCCTATTTCGGGGCCGGGGTGGCGCGGCGCGCGGAACCCAAGCTGGCTGCGCGGCCGCTGGCGCTGCTCGACGACCAGGGCCGCGTGCTGGCCGCGGATGCGCCGGCGGTGCAGGCCGGCATCAGCCCGGGCCTGACCGCACACCAGGCCGCCGCCCGCTGCCCGGCGGCGACCCTGCTGCCGGCCGCGCGCTTCCCGCTCTGGGAGGCCCAAGAGCAGTTCCTCGACCGGATCAAGCGATACACCGACCGCTGGCAGCCCGATGGCTTGGGCCGGGTCTACCTCCAGGCGCCCCGCGCGGCGCCAGCCGGCCACCCGGAAGACCTGTTGACGTGGTGTCAGGCCGTGGCGGCGGACATCCGCCAGTTGGGCTGGCAGCCGGCCCTGGGCGCGACCGGCAGCAAGTTCGGCGCCAATGTGGCGGGGCAGGTCGCCTGGCAGAATGCGGCCCTGCTGTTAGCGCCGGTCGTGCAGCGCGACTTCCTGGCCGGCCAGCCGGTCACAACCCTGCCGCTGGACGCGGACGCGCGGCTGCAGCTGCATCACCTGGGCATCCGCACCCTGGGCCAGTACACGCGGCTGCCCGCGACCGGCGTGCTGACCCGTTTCGGCGAGGCCGGGCGCACGGCGCAGCAGTGGGCCCAGGGGCTGGACGACCGGCCGGTGGTTCCGCCCTGGGAAAGCCCTGAGGTCTCAGCCCGGCTGGCGTTCGAGGCGCCATTGGCGGATGCCGGGATCCTGCTGGCCGCGCTGCTGCGCCAGGCTGACCGGCTGCTGGGTCCGCTGCGGGACCGGCTGCAGGCGGTCGCCCGGATCCGGCTGCACATCACCCGCGCCGATGGCCGGACGAT
>JAPKMS010000448.1 GCA_026645775.1 Anaerolineae bacterium | reverse complement strand
GCCGAGCGCGCCGTAGGCGACGCCGGGCCACAGTGAGCCGTCGGCCAGCGCGAGCAGCGCCGGACGGGGCGTGTTGCTTGGTTGCATCATGTTACCCGCTTTGTATGATACTTCAGATGAATACTCGGACTTCTCGATCCGGAAGAGAGGCTTCAGCCGGTTTTTGCGGCCAAGGAGGGCGACCGGCTAAAGCCTCGACTCCAGAAGATGAGTGGTATTGTGAGGCCTCGTTGCCAGTCAGGCGCGCACAGGGGCTCGCCGTCGAGGGAGTGCGGGGTCAGTATAGCGGGGAGGCGCAAAAAGAGAAAGTTTGTCGCAGATGGCGTGAGGCAGGATATGACAGCGAACGAGTCGCGCGCTGCCATTCCCGTTTACACGCTAAACGTCCTAAACCGCTTCCCCGCGCTTGCCAATTCGTCCAACATCCGCTTGGTGTCGTTGAAGTCCACGCCGGACAGGCGCTCGACTTTGCAGCCGGCCGCGGTGAGGCTCTGCTCGGTCTCGTAGGGCACGCCGGCAACCCCCCCGACGATGGTGACGTACTCGGCGTTTTTCGCATCTTCGGCCGAGAAGCCGGCAGTGGGCCGGAAGCGGGCGAAGTAGCTGGCTGCTGCGCCCCAATCTTCCTGCGCCCAGCTATCGGCCCGCTGCCAGAAGAGCATGTAATGCCCGATGCTCTTGGCGCTCACGCCCGTCTTGCCGGCGAGGACGGCGTTGGCCCGGTCGAGCACCATCTGCTTCCATTTCTTGCCGGTGTTCCAGTCGTTGCCGGGGCAGGCGGTCTGGTTTTCCGGGAATTCCTTGTGGCCCCAGACATTCTTCATCGGCACGTTGAGCTTCTGCGTGAGCCACGCCACCAGGTCGCCCACGGCTTCGATCTGTTTGGCGGTGGGGATGGCGCCGTTGACAAAGCTGCCCGCCACGCAGATGCCCATCGAGTAGTGGTTCTGCTTGTAGACCTGGTAGGAAATGGTCTCCAGCCGTTCGCATTGGTAGATGGCGCCATCCGGGCCCACATAGAAGTGATAGCCCATGGCCGGCCAGTCCTTGCCGACGTGGTAGGCGGCGATGCGCTCGGGGGTGACGTTGGCCGGCGCGGCGCTGTGGTGGACGGCGATGTGGGTGATCTGGCTGAGCGGCCGGGTGTCGTATTTCAGCGTCGCATGCCGGGGGAGTTTATCCACCAGGTCGGTGATGGCTGGCATCGGCGCGCCGGCCGGCTGGCTGGGCGTCGCCGTCCCGCCGGTGTTGATGCCGCTTTGGAGCTGGGTGATGCGCGCTTCCAGGTCGCTGACCTTGCGTGTCAACGTCTGCTTTTCGGTCGCGGCCGCGCTGACCTGCTGGCCCAGGCTTGTGTTGGTGGCGGTCAGGGTCTGTACCTGTTGCGTCAGGGTGGCCTTTTCTTTGGCGTAGGATTGGAGCTGCTGTCCCAGGGCGACCTTGTCGCTGTTCAGCGTTTGGAGCTGCTGGCTCAGCGAAGTCTTTTCGGCGGTCAGCGTCTGCACCTGCTTCGCCAACGTGGTTTTATCGCCGGCGAGCGTCCTTGCTTGCTCCGTCAG
>JAPKMS010000001.1 GCA_026645775.1 Anaerolineae bacterium | reverse complement strand
CGCGATCAAGGGTTCGTGACCTATGATGACGTCCTGAATGCCTTTCCCGAAGCCGAATCCAACATGGAACAGCTTGAAGACCTCTTCGCCAACCTGTTTGAGCAGGGGATCGAGGTCGGTACGTTTCGCGGGGAGGAGGAAGAGGAGCCGGCCGAGGAGAGCGGTGACGCCGTGGAGCTGGATATCGATCTGGATTTGATCGACATCGACGACTCTATCAGCCTTTACCTTAAGGAAATCGGCCGTGTGCCGCTGTTGACGGCTGAGGAAGAAGTGTCGTTGGCGAAGCGGATGGAGCGCGGACGGGATGCGCGCCAGAAGCTCACGCAGGGCATCGACGATCTGTTTGAACGCGACAAGCTGCTTGCAGCGGTTCGAGACGGGCAGGCGGCCCAGGAACACCTGATCAAGGCGAACTCCCGGTTGGTCGTCAGCGTGGCCAAAAAATACGTCGGCCGTGGCGTGCCGTTCCTGGATCTGATCCAGGAGGGCAATATCGGGTTGATCCGGGCGGTTAAGAAGTTCGACTACCGCCGCGGCTATAAGTTCAGCACCTATGCGACCTGGTGGATCCGCCAGGCGGTCACCCGCGCGATCGCGGACCAGGGCCGCACTATCCGCGTTCCGGTGCACATGTACGAACAGATCAACCGCCTGACGCGCACCAGCCGGCAGTTGGTCCAGGAGCTGGGCCGCGATCCGACTACCGAAGAGATCGCCGAGCGGTTGGGTGTGCCGCCGCGCAAGGTCGAGCAGATCATTCGCGTGTCGCAGCGGCCGCTCTCGTTGGAGATGCCGGTGGGCGAGGAAGAGGACAGCTACCTGGGCGACTTCATCGAAGATGCCGAGGCCGATAGCCCGACCGACTCCGCGTCCCAAACCATGCTGCGCCAGGTCATCGACGAGATCTTCGAGTCATTGACCCCGCGCGAAGTGCGCATCCTGCAACTGCGTTTCGGCCTGGTGGACGGCTACTCGTACACTTTAGAAGAGGTCGGCAAGAAGTTCGGGGTCACCCGCGAGCGCATCCGCCAGATCGAGGCCCAGGCGTTGGGCCGGCTACGCCATCCCAGCCGCAGTCGTAAGCTGCGCGATTATCTCACCTGAACCGGGCCAACCCGTTGATGGTTATTCGACCCGCTGCCGCAAGGCGGCGGGTTTGCTTTAAGGGACCCTCAGCGGCTGGTCTGTGTCGAAATCCCCAAAAATGGCTCTTGACACAGCGCGAGGCTCTATCGTATAATCTCCCCGGAAGCCTCCCCCCTTCCTGCAAGCTTCTTGATGCCGCTTTGACGCGCAGAAGGAGGGCCGGCTATGCGTTATGCACGTATCTCCCTGGTAACCTCATTCGTCCTGCTGCTGTCCGCGCTCCTTGTTCCGTCGCTTCGCATCAGTTCCGCCCAGGCAGTTGATCACCTTGTGATTACCGAGGTGATGTATGATCCGCCCCAGCCTGGCACTGATTCGACTTACGAATGGATCGAAATTTTCAACCCCACTTCCGCACCCGTAGACCTGGGCGGATGGCACCTGCGCGATAACGATTCCGAGGATACTCTTCAGAAGAGTTTCTCCCTGGGACCCGGCGAGTATCTTGTCATCGCGGCGTCTGCAGCAGGCTTCGGGACGAATTATCCGGGTTTTCCCGGCAATCTGATCACGCTCGAGGGTGCAATCGGCAGCGGCCTAGCCAATACATCCGACCGGGTCATCCTGAGCGATGCCGCCGGCGCCGCGGTCGATGCGATGAGCTACGGCGAGGATAACGCGGGGTTTGCCCCGCCGTGTCCGGACGTGCCACAGGGCGAATCACTGGCGCGCGTGCCCTCGGATCGTGATACCGACACCGCGGCCGAGTGGGTCGTGCAAATCACGCCCAACCCTGGCGCGGGGGGTGTCGCACCTACGCCCACGGCCACCCGGACCCCCACAGGCACGGCGACGCCTTCGGCGACCGCGACCTTGACCCGCACAGCGACGCCCTCGGTGGCGCCGACCTCAACCGCTACAGCCACCGCTTCCCCAACCGGCAGCGTGACCCCGGCCGCCTGGGAAACCAGCACCCCGACCCTCACGGCCACACCCTCTCCGTTACCGACCGCGACCAGCACGCCCACGGAGACGCCGACCCCGGTCGCAGGGCCGCGGCTGCTGCTGAGCGAGGTGCTCTACGACGCGCCCCAGAGCGGCGCGGAGACCGGGTATGAGTGGGTCGAGGTCTTCAACCCGAACAGCTTCCCGGTGAGCCTGGCCGGCTGGCAGATCGGTGATAGCGGACTGCTGGATGCCATCCCGGCGTTCACGCTGGAACCGGGCGGCTACCTGGTCATCGCCGCGACCGCGGCCGGGTTCCGGGAGAGCCAACCGGGTTTCACCGGCCATATGGTCTCAGTGGAAGGCACCCTCGGCAACGGCCTCAGCAACGACAGCGACATGGTGCGGCTGATCGCGTTGGGTGGGACGGTCGTTGACGCCATGAGCTACGGCGGGAACATTGAGGCCTTCAACCCTACGTGTCCGCGCGTGGCCCCCGGCCAATCACTGGCGCGCGTGCCCTCGGATCGTGATACCGACACCGCTGCGGATTGGCAGCCGCAGGCTGCGCCCAACCCAGGCGCGGCCGGCGTTGTGCCCCCGCCCACGGCAACCCCCACTGTCACAGCGTCCGCTGCCCCAACGCGCACCCGCACGCCCACAGTGATCGCTATCCCTTCGCCCACCGCTACCGCATCGGGGAGCACGGCCCAGCCGGGGGACGTCGTGATCAACGAAATCATGCCGGATCCGAAGGCGGTGCTCGACAGCGCGGGCGAATGGTTCGAGGTTTACAATGCCTCGGCGCAGGCCATCGATCTCAACGGGTGGACGCTGGCCGACGCGGGCACAGAGCACCACAAGATCACGAACGGCGGTCCGCTCTGGCTGCCGGCCGGCGGGTACCTGGTTTTGGGGCGGAACGCCGACCCGCGGATTAACGGCGGCGTGACGGTGGCGTATCCGTATGCCAGCTTTTCGTTGGGCAACACCGACGATGAGATCATCCTCCGCGATGGCGCGGGGACCGAGATCGACCGGGTGGCGTACGACGGCGGCCCGGCCTTTCCCGATCCGGCCGGCGCATCGATGCAACTCATCCGCCCGGACCTCGACAACGCCGTGGGCGCCAACTGGCGCGCGGCCGCTCTGCCCTGGCCCGGCGGCGCCGGCGATCTGGGCTCCCCCGGCGCGGTCAACCACACCGCCCGCATCGAGGGTTATGTGTACGAGGACCACAATGCCAATCGCGTGCGTGACGCGGGCGAGCCTGGCATCGCCGATGTCGTGATCAGCCTGGCGGATGGCCGGGCGGCGCACACGTTCGCCAGCGGCTGGTATGCGCTGTACGACCTGGCCCCCGGCGCGTATGTGGTGAGCGAACAGCAGCCTGCCGGGTTCGCAAGCACCACGCCCGACCGCCTGACCGTGACCGTGAGCCTGGGCCAGATCAGCGTCGGGCACAACTTCGGCGAGGTGCGCCTGCCGCCTACCGACACACCCACCGCCGGCCCCAGCCCAACGGCGACGCCCTCGGCCTGGCCGCGGCTGCTGCTCAGCGAAGTGCTCTACGACGCGCCGCAGGAGGGCACGGATAGCGACTTTGAGTGGGTCGAGGTGTTCAACCCCGGCGAGGCGGTCGTCTCGCTGGCCGGCTGGGCCGTGGCGGACAACGGTGGGCGGGATATGCTCCCTGCATTCGATCTCCGCCCCGGCGCCTACCTGGTGATCGCTGCCACGGCGGACGGTTTCGCCGCGAACCAGCCGGGATTTACCGGCAATCTGATCGCGCTCGGCGGCGCCATCGGGAACGGGCTCAGCAACTCGGGCGATGTCGTGCAGCTCTTGGCGCCCGATGGGACGCCTGCGGATCGGATGAGTTATGGCGACAACACCGCCGCGTTCAGCCCGCCCTGCCCGGACGTGCCGGCGGGCCAATCGCTGGCGCGCGTCCCTTCGGATCAGGACACCGACACCGCGGCCGACTGGGCGCCGCAGCGTGCGCCTAACCCGGGCGGGCCGGGTGCAGCGCCACCGTCGCCTACCCCAACGCCGACCGGCACGCCGACAGCCACACCGACAGTCACTCCAACCGGGCCAGCCATGCCCACCGTCACGCCGACGCCTACAATCATCGCGCCGCCTATCCCCACGCCGACAACCGGTCCGTGGCCCGCGGTGTGGCTCAACGAAGTGCTGCCGCGGCCTGACGCGGTCGACTGGGATGGCAACGGCAAGGCGGACGCCTACGACGAATGGATCGAGCTCTACAACGCCAGCCCAGCGACGGTCGACCTGGGCGGCTGGGTGTTGGATGACCTGCTGGGCGCCGGCAGCCAGCCGTACACCTTTCCGTCCGGCACGTTGCTGGCATCGGGCCAGTTCCTGGTGCGTTACCGTTCCACGACTGGGGTGGCGCTGAATCAGGACGTTGACGCCGTTAATCTGCTGGCGCCGGATGGCGCCGTGATCGACAGCTTTGCTTACCATAATCCCGGCCGCGACAACAGCTACAGCCGCGCGGTCGACGGCGCCGGCGATTGGGTCGACACCTACCCGCCCTCGCCAGGCAGCACCAACCTGCCCGGCCTGCCCACCCCGACGCCGAGCCCGGGCCCCACGACGACCGTCACCCGGACACCGACGGTGACACCGACCGTGACCGTGGTCATTTATGACCCCGCGGCGGTCAGCCTCAACGAAGTGCTGCCCGCGCCGGCCGAGATCGACTGGAACGGCGATGGCAAGGCCGGCGCTGAAGATGAGTGGGTCGAGCTCTTCAACCGTGGGACCGCCCCGATTGATCTGGCCGGCTGGGCGCTGGACGACCTCGCGGATGGCGGCAGTAAACCTTATGTCATGCCGGGAGGCATGAACCTGGCGCCAGGCCAGTTCCTGGTCCTTTTCCGCTCCCAGACCGGCCTCGCCTTCAACAACGATGCGGACACCGTACGGCTGCTCGGCCCGGATGGCGTCGAACTCGACACGTTTGGCTATACGCATCCGCGGCCCGATCGCTCCTACAGTCGGTCCGTCGACGGCGCCGGCGCCTGGACGGATGCCTACCCGCCCTCGCCCGGGGCCAGCAACCTGCCGGCCACCCCGACCCCGACGCCGACCGCCACCGCGACCGCCACGGCATTCCCGGCCGGCGTGACGCTCAACGAGATCCTGCCCGATCCGGGGTTCGTGGATTGGGATCAAAACGGCAGCGCGTCATTCAGCGATGAATGGATCGAGCTCTACAACGCGGGCTCGGCGTCCGCGATGCTCGGCGGCTGGGCCGTGATCGACGACACCCAAGCCTATACCCTCCCGGTGGGCACGGTGATCTGGCCGCACGGCTTCCTGCTGCTCTTCCGCCGAGAGACCGGGCTGTCGTTGGGTGACAGCCATGATCGGGTGGCGCTGCTGCGCCCCGACGGCAGCACGGTCGACGCGTTCGCGTACGATCTCGGCCCCGGCAACGATCGCAGCTTCTGCCGGAGCGTAGACGGCGCCGGCGGCTGGAGCCGCGACTGCGATGCCACGCCCGGCAGCGCCAACCGGCTCTGGCCCACCCCGGTTCCCGGCGCCGGCGACAGGGGCGACGCCGGCGCCCAGCCATCCTCCGGCCTGCCCGCCGGCAGCATCGCCGCCGCGCGCGCCGCGGCCGATGACACCCGCGTCACCGTTACCGGCGCCGTGACGGTCCCACCGGGCCTCCTGGGCCGCGATATCTACCTGCAGGATGAGACCGGCGGCATCAAGGTGTACCTCCGCGCCGGGGAGTATCCCCCGCTGGCCGTGGGCGACCGCGTGCGCGTCACCGGCTGGCTGCACAGCTTCCACGGTGAGACGGAGCTGTCGGCGCCCGATCCCAGCTACGTCACGCGGCTCGGCCCCGGCGCCCCGCCCGCCGCGTTCCCCGTGAGCACCGGCCAGCTCGGCGAAGCGCACGAAGGCCGGCTGGTGTGGGTCATGGGCCGCGTGACGAAGTTCGAGCCGCAGGCCCTCACCCTTGACGATGGCACCGGCCCCGCGCGCATCTACTTCCCCGACGAGCTATCCTGGCGCCGGCCCTACGTGCAGATCGGCGAGCTCTGGGCCGCGCAGGGCGTCGTGAGCCAATACGCCCCCGACGCGCCGTACGTGGGCGGATACCGGCTGATCCCGAGGTTTGAGACGGATGTGAGCCTGCCGCCGGCGTGGCTGCCGGTGACGGGGGGATGTGCGTTTTGTTCTGGTGATTTCAGGGAGTGAAAGCGCGAGAAGGCTTTGGTAAGGGTCTTGCAGGCAGTAAGATCGGCCGCAAGACCCTTACTTGGCTGAAAGGACACTACTTTTAGTTGTGATTCGGTATTTGCATACACAATCGCCCATGCTATACTATAGACATAAAGGCAACACGGAGCTTCTTCTCGCCGGATGTGCTGACCATGTCACCCACCAACCCTCCACGTTATCGCCCCGACTACCGGGCCGCGGAAATGCGGCTGATCGCGCGCTTGGTTTTGGCGGGCGACTCCCTCTGCTTTGTCGGTGTCGCCGGGGTCGGCAAGTCTAATTTGATTAATTTCCTGCGCGAATATCAGGTTTATACCCGGGAATATTTCGGGGAGGAGACCGAGAAGATTCACTTCCCCGTTGTGGACGTCAATCAGTGGGATCAGACACCCGAGGGCCTGGGGAAGCTGATGATGGAGGCGTTGGATGCGGAGGGGATCGCGGCGCCGCCGGGCAGGGAGGGTGGCGTCATCCCCCTTTCCCAAGAGGAGCGGGCTTTTGTCAAGGTTCGCGGGCGCCTGCGCGGGATATGCCAGGGCCTCCAACACCATGTGGTGATGGTGTTGGATGATTTCGATCGTGCGCTGGAGGTCGGCCCGCTGCGGATGTTGGAGCAGTTGAACGGCCTGCGCAGCGACGGCAACAAGGGCTTGCTCAGCTACCTGGTCTTCACCAAGCGGCTGCCGCACGTCCTCGGTCGCGGGCATGGCCTCGAAAAGGCATCGAAGTTTTACGACCTCTTGCGGCACAACCTCTATGCGCTGGAGCCTTGCGTGCCGACCGATGCGCGGCAGATCGTCGAGCACCTCAACCTGACTTCAACCACGCGCGTGGGCAACCAGGAACTTGCCCGGATCTGCGCGCTGGGCGGCGGCCACGCGGGATTGCTGAGGAATATCTTCCGGGTGTGCGTGGAGCAGGGGCTTCCTACAGGCAATGATGCTGCGTCTCAGCTCGTGGCCAATCAAGACGTTCGGGTGGAATGCCGCCGCATCCTGGAGGGGCTGCACGAACAGGAGCAGGAAGTGGCGCTGCTTGTCGCAAAAGGCCAGCACACCTCTGCCCACATGGATACGGTGGATCACTTGATCCGGCGCGGGATCCTGCTGAAGACCGATCCGCTGCAGTGGTTCAGCCCGGTGGTGGCCAGTTACCTGCGCGATGGCGCGCCGGGGAGAGGGTAAGTAAGGGAATGACCCCATTTATCGTAGCCATCGTTCTGATCGTGGCCGCGGCGCTGGCGTACTTCTTGCTCAAGCCCGACATCGTGACTGTGCCCGAGGAAGAGCGCGTGATCATCTACCGCCTCGGCCGCTTCGATCGCGTCGCGGGGCCGGGGCTGGTCTTGCTGTCTCGGGACATCGACGTTGTTCAGCGCCGCTTCAGCACCCGCAATGAGCCCCAGAATGTGGCCGTCGATGGCCTGATGATGTATGGCATCCCGGTTGGGCTGACCATCAACCTGTGGTGCCGGTATGATCCGGTGAGGGCGGCCGGCGGAGACAGGGCGCGGCTGCGGGATCTCGCTCAGTTTTCCGAAGCGGAGCGGCATGAGCAGTTGGCCGTGCTGCTGCGCGAGGCGCTTGTCCGGCATATGAACGCGCTCGAACAGCGGGCGCCGCTGCCGCCCACCGCGACGGTTGTCGATATGATCGTGCCGATCCTGCCGGGCGTTCCTACCTGCGTGGAAATCTTGCAGGGTGCGCAGCGCGACTTGGTCCGGACGTTGCCGGCGTTGGGCCTCTACCTGGATGCCGACCATCCGCTCGTGATCACGAACCTGCGCCTGCCCGAGGACATGAGCAAGGGCTTCAGCCGCGGCCGCGCCGCCGCCCTGCTGCGGATGCAGCTCCCCGATCTGCCGGACAGCATGATGGTGCACATGCTCGAATCCATTGAGGGCCTGGCCCCGCTGCGCATCCAGGAGATCCGACAGGTGGGGAATGCCGTCGGCGCGGCGACGGAAGCGCGGTGGACCGATGAGGATGGCACGATGGTGCGGGTGTCGCTGGCCGCCGGGACGCCGCCGACACAGGAGCGAGCAGCCAGGCCCGCCGAGGCCGCGGCCGATCCGCCGGCCCCTACTGCGCCGCATCTCAGTCACGAAGATCTCCGGCTGTTAAAGCGCGTGCCGCGCGAACCCGCGGAAACGCGACGTGTGGCCTGAAGCGACGCGTTCCGAATCGGTCTCAGCCCCGTGATAGGTTCAACTTCTCGCACACCAACGCCGCCGACAGCAGCACCTTCCGCCACTGCGGCCGCAGCGTTTCCAGCCGCAGCAGGTTCAACGTCGTCAGCAGCAGCCCCCAGAAGTACTCCGTCATCTCGTTCGTGCTGCCGGCCAGGGGATCGGCCAGCTTGCGCAGGTGGCCGACCACGCTGAAAGGCTTGTAGAGCGGGTTCCGCGTCCCGACCTCGATCGGCTCGTTTAGCTTGGTCTGCTCCAGCAGCCGCCGCTCGAACCGCAGATACTCGGCCAGATCCTCGATCTCTGCCAGGTTGAACTTGATCGCGGTCTCCAGCTCGGCCGCGTCGCGCAGGATGTGGCCCGACCCGGTGCGATAGAAGTCGATCAGCCAGCAATCCCCCTGCGCGGTGACGAGGACATTGTGCTCGTTGAGGTCGCCGTGGGTGGTGGCCAGCCATGAGGCGATATGTCCGTTTTCGGCGTTGGTCGTCAGCCACCGCTGGGGATTGATGAACTTGCCGGCCAGGCCCGGGAATTCGATGGTTTCGCCCGTCAGATCGATCCCCGTTGCCGCCGCGCCCTGCCAGACCGCGTCCCAATCGATGTGCAGGCCGGCCCCGTAGAGCTTGAGGAAGTCCCGGCTGCGGCGTATCCCCTCGCGATTATCGTACCAGCGCCCACAGGTCTTCGAGAAGAGCTGATCCAGCGCACTGCACACGTCTTCGGCGGGACGTTGGCGATAATAATCGGCAAAGCTGACGACCGCACTCAGGTCGGCGCCGATGAGCTGGTAGGAGACGGCCCCGATCACGCGGCCTAACGCGTGGCGCAGTTGGGTGCTGCTGTAGGAGCCGACGAAACGCTGCACGTATTGGGCGTAGTTGTCGCGTTCCTGGCGGATCTTGTCCTTCTTCCCGAATTTGACGATGACCGGAGTGCCCGCCCCGGCAGCGTAGTACGGCTCGACGCGCAGCACGCCGGCCCCGCTCTGGCCCGCAGGCAGATCGCGGATGATCAGGCTCTCCGCACCTCGGAACATCCGCCGGAGCAGATCGTACAACTCCGGCTTGAGCTGGGCGGGATCCTCGCGGCGGGCCCAATTGAAGCGCTGCCAGATGTTATCCAAAGTGAGGCCGTTGACGAACTCGATGGCCAGGTCGCGATCCAGCCCGTTGTCGGATAGCGCCTGTTTGACCGTGCAGGTCAGCGCGGGGGCGGAGAAATCCCCCTTTTCCAGGAAGTCCACGACCTGGAAATCGCGGAAAGCCTCGCGGTACTTCTTGTTGTTGCCGTAGGAGCTGAGGATGATGCAGCGCACCGTTTCGTCCAGGAAGCGTGCGCGCACTTGCTGCAGGAAGGTCATGCCCTGCACATCTTTGGCATCACCCGGCACCAGGCTGAGATCGACGATCGCCACGTTGAAGTAGCGTGTGTCGAGCAGGTCGAGCGCCTCTGCCAGGGTCGCCGCGGTCGCCACGTAGGCCGCTTGCGGCTCCAGCACGCTGAGCAGGGTCTTGTGCCACAGCGGGTCATCTTCGACGATCAGGATACGGGCCTGGTTCATGGGATCGCTCTCCTCAGACCGATTCTATTCAAAAGGCGCGGGGCAGATCGTGGTTTCCTCTTCCGCCCCCATCTCCGCGCCGGGTTGCCCTTCAGGGGCCGGCAAGGTGATGATAAACGTGGTTCCCTGGCCGGGCTGGCTGTCAAACGTGATGGCGCCGCGGTGTTTCTTCACGATGATCTTGCACGTGAATAGGCCGCGGCCGTGCTCGCGATATGGATCTTCTTTGGTGGTATAGCCAAGCTCGAAGATGCGGTTCTGAATTTCGGGCGGGATGCCGGGGCCGCTGTCGCTGATCCGCAGCTCGACCTTGTGCGCCTCGGGGCGGCGGGCGATGCGCAGCGTGAGCGCGCCCTGCCACTTCATCGCCTCGCACGCATTCTCCACCAACGATTGCACGGCGTCGGTGAGGAGCGCCCGGTTGCCGACCAATTGCACGGCCGCCGGCGGCGTTTTGATTTGCCACTCCACCGCGCGGGACCCGATGGTCCGGCTGACGGTCTCTTCCAGGAACGCAAGGGCGTCAACAATCTCGCTAAAACCTTCCGCTTCATCCACCAGGGTGCGCAGGGCCTCGCTCAACGCCTTCAGGCTGCGCACGCGATCTTTGATGTGCGTGATGGGTTCTTCGATGTCGCCGGACGTATCGACCCGCTCGCGCAGGGCGTCCAGGTGAAAGGGGATGTCGCCCACGGCGCCGCGGATGCGATGAAACAGCGTGTGCGCCAGATCGCTCATGTCGCGCTCGCGCTCCGCTTCCAATTCGTGGCGCGCTGTCTCCAGGTCGAGATACTGTTGGGCATTGTCGATCGCGACCGCGGCCTGCGCCGCAAAGGCCGTCAATACATCCTCAGCGCCCGGCGGCATCGCCTCGTAGCTGACCCGGTAGACGTCGATCGCACCCAGCACCCAGTGATGGCTGATCAGCGGGATCGCAATCATGCTGTGCCAGCCGGCGCGCGCCGCGTGCGCATAGAACGGCGACTCTGCCAATATGGCCAAGTCGGGCACGTCCACGACCCTTTCGTGGAGGATCGCCTGACCGGCCGGACAGAGCATGTTGTGGCATACGGCGTGATAGGCGGGGTCCGTCACGCTGGTGTACAGCACGGTCAACTTCTCGTCGTCCCGGTGATACCGCCAGATCGTGGCCTCAGTGCCGGGAAACAGCTCGCGCACGTGGTCGACCACGCGTTCCAAGACCGTATGCAGGTCCAAGGTTTCGCTCAGCGTCAGGTTGATGTCGCGCAGCTTCTCCATCTCGCTCGCCCGGCGCACCAGGGCTTCATCCGTTTGGCGCAGCAGCCGGATGTTGTAGACCGCGACCGCCACCTGGTTGGCAAACGCGATCAGGCTGCGGCGCGTTTCCTCGTCCAGAAGGGTATAGCCGCGGGCCGGGAACCCCAGCTCCAGCGTGCCGAGCTCCTCTCCGGCGGCCAGCAGCGGCATAAAGACGCACAGGTGCTGGCGCAGATTAAACCGATCGACGATGGCGCGGTGGAGCCGACTATCACCGCCCGTCACCGGGACCACACGCATCTCTTCCAGGCAGATGGCGGCCGGATGGGCGCTGCCGCGATCAAAGCGCCCCAGTCTGCGCCAATCGGGGTGCCAGGCCTGGCCCACCCCGGCCTCCATGATCAACTCTTGGCGCTCGGGATCCAGCAAATAAAGGGCCGCATAATCGCAGTCCAGGGCGCCGGTGACGCTGGTGAGCACGCGGACCAGCGTGGTTCGCGCCTGCTTGGCGTCCAGCATGGCCTGGCCGATCTCTTGGTAGGCCGAGCGCGCCCGGACGCTGTCGAGCGCGACGGCCGCGTGACGCAAAAAACGACGGATTTCGGGCAGATCTGTCAGCTCACTGTGCCGTTCGGTGGCCGGCGCATATTTGTCCACGCGCACGACGCCGATCGGGTGCTTTTCGGGGATCAAGGCCGCGATCAATTGCCAGTCCTCTGCCGATCTCCGCAGGGAATAGTCGGGATAACGGAACGCGTGTGCCTCCGCACAGTCGGGGTCGTCAAGGTGGAGCACGGCGGGCCGGGCAGCGTCGCTTGGCTGTAAGGGCACGAGCCGCAGGGCGTTTTGCGCCTGATCGGCCCAGTAGATGCTGATTTCCTTCAGCCCGAAGCCTAACTGTAATCCCTCAACCAGCCCGCGATAGGCCTCGCTCATCCCGGTGGCCGCGTAGATCGACTGGATGATCGCTTCCAGGAGATCGGGCCGCGCCGAATTGATCGGCTGGGAGCGGAGCCGCGGCGCCAGGTAATCTATGGCCTCGCGCCAGCGGCCGGTCATCCGCAAGACCTGGCTCACCCGCTCAGGCTGGAAATGCCGCCCCAGCGCCTCACGAAAGGCTTCGTTTTTGATCCGATACCGGCCATCCACCAGGTCAACGGCGCCGCATAACTGCAGCCGCGTCACCCCCGTCGGTGTGGGCGACTGATGCGCGGCCGATTTTGCCAGCGGCCCCCGTTCGATCAGGTGCACCACGGCCAGCAGCGTGCCGGCATCTTCCTCGATGACCCGGATGGCCTCTCGGATGGGCGCCTGGGCTTCATCGGTCAGTTGCAGGCGCTGGGCTGCGCGCCGCACCGCTGACCGCGTGACCTGCAGGCGTTGGTGACCGGTGACGGCCTCGGCGCTCCACCCGCACATCAGCGGCAGCAAATAGTGATCGCCGCCGGCCCAGGCCAACAGTTCCGCAATCGCGCCCTCGGATGCCGAGCGGTCGTGTGCCTGCCAGGCCCGGAGCGCGAGCTCCCGGCTCTGCTCGGCATCCAGCGGCTTGACGCGGACAGCCTTGGCGATGTTGAATGGCGAGGTCGGCCCGCTGGAGAAGTTGGCCAGGTTGGTGCCGCCGGTGACCAGGACCGTCAACTGCGGCCCTTCCTCCAGCTTGCGTTCATTGTGGACAGAGCGCAGGGTCAACAGCAGGCTGTGGACGAGATCATCCGGCAGGGCATGCAGATGATCGAACAGCAGCGTCAGATGTCGACGCTGCGCCGGCAGACAGCTCGCGAGAAAGTTTTGGAAGTCGCGCGCGGTTTGCAGGGAGATCGATGCGGGCGGGGGCCCCGCTGCCAGGTCTTGGGCGATGATGCGTGCCAGGCTAGTGAAGAAAATCGGTTCATCGTTTGTGCGGGCCTGCCACAGATCGATGTAGATCGGTTGGGTCAGGCCGACCGAGCGCAGCTCGGCAACGATGTCTCGCAGCAGCGCGGTCTTCTCGCTGTACGGCGGGCCGAGCAGCACCACGTAGTCTTGGGCGCGCAGATGCGACACGACCCGGCGGATGTTGGCGTCGTCACGGATGCGCACCTTTTTGAACGGCGTATCGCCATCGTAAGGTACGATGGTCCATGAATGGGCGCTGGTTTTCGCTGGTGCCGGCTTCATTGCGTCTCCTGGCCCACGTTCGGATCGGGTGACCCCGTGGCCGCACGGCCTCTCCGCACCACCACACACGTCACATCATCCGCCGGCTCCAGCCCACCGGTGAACTGGGCCAGGGCCGCGGCAATCGCGTCGACCAGGTCGGTGGCGCGGCCGCCCCCTGCGGCTGAGATGACCGCCTGCAGCCGCTCTTCACCGAACATCTCGCCATCCGCGTTGACCGCCTCGGTGATGCCGTCGGTGTAGAAGACCAGCAGGTCGCCGGGCGCCAGGTCGAGGCGCTGCTCGCGGAGCTGGATGTGTTCGAACGCCCCCAGGACGATGCCGCCCAGGTCAAGCTCGTGCAGGCTGCCGGTTGCGGCCCGCCGCCACAGCGGCCGGTTGTGGCCGGCATTGGTATAGATCAGCCGGCCGGCGCCGAGGTCCAGGGTGGCGTAGCACGCGGTCAGGAACATCTCGGCCTGGCTGTCTTTCAGGATCAGGTCATTGGCGCGCAGCAGGGCCGAGGCCGGGCCGCGGCCGCTGAGTGCGGTCGTGCGGATGATGGTGCGGCTGAGCGCCATGAAGAGGGCTGCGGGCACGCCCTTCCCGGCCACGTCCGCGACGATGATGCCGAGCCGAGCGGGCTGGCCGGGCAGCTCGTAGAAATCGTAGAAGTCGCCGCCGACGATGCGCGCCGCGCTGTACACTGCGGCAAATTCCCAGCCTGGCACCTCCGGGCAGCCTTTGGGCAGCATACTGAGCTGAATCTGCCGGCCGACCGCGAGCTCCTCTTCCAGACGCTGGCTGCGGAGCTCTTCGCGGTGCAGGCGCGCGTTATCCAACGCGACGGCCGCCTGCGCGGCGAATGCCTCCAACAGCTCGACCTCATTCGTGCCGCGTGTGCTGCCCGCCGTCGCATAGGTGTAGAGACAGATGACGCCCAGCACCCGATCCCGACTGATCAGCGGCACGGAGATCAGGCCTTGCAGCCCCAACCGAGCCGCCAAATCGAGGGCCATGGGCGTGCCGAGCGCAGCCAGATCGGGTTCGATGCAGGTCTGGCGGCTGGTGACGGCCCGGCCCGCCACGCTGGTCAGGTCGAGGCGTTGCGCGATGTAGCTTGGATCGACCAGGCTGCTCTGGAGTACGGTCAAGTTGCGCTGTTCGAGTTGATAGCCCCAGATCGTTGCCTCCGTGCCGGGGAACAACGCCTGTACATCCCACAAAATGCGGCGGAGCACGGCATCCAGGTCCAGGGTGGAGCTGATGGCCAGGCTGCTGCTGCGGAGCTTTTCCAGCTCGATCACGCGGCGAGCCAGGGCCTCGTCGGTGCGCCGGAGCAGTTCCATGTTGTGAACGGCGATCGCCACCTGGTCGGCGAAGGCCGCGGCGTTCCGGCGACTTTCCTCGGTCGGCGTGGCCCTGAAGATGCCCGAATAGCCCAACTCCAGCGTCCCCAGTTGCTCGCCGGCCGCGCTGAGCGGCAGGAACGTGCGGACGTACGCGTGCAGGCCGAGCCGGTCGACCGCGGCCGGGTCCAAACGTTCATCTGTCCCGCGTACGGTGATGGCGCGGTTGTCGCGCAGACAGCTCGCTGCGGGATGGCGGCTCGTCAGCGGATAGCGGGCGAGCTCGCGCCACTCGCGGCTCCAGGGCCGCCCCACGCCCGCGGTCATATTCACGTGCGTGTTGCCTGCGTCCACCAGGTAGAGGGCCGCGTAATCGCACCCCAGCGCCTCGGAAACGGCCTGGAGCACGCGATCGAGGGTGGGTTCGATGGCGCTGGCGCTCAGCACGGCCTGGCCGATCTTGCGATAGGCGGCGCGCGTCATGGCGTTTTCCATCGCGCTGGCGGCATGTTGCAGGAAGTGCAGCAGGTCGGGCAGTTGACTGGGCAACTCGTGCGGGTCGCGGTTCTGGACGTAATGTTCCACGGTGGCAATGCCGATGGGCCGCCCGCTCGCAGCGAGCGCAACCACCAGCCGCGCTTCATCGGCGGTGCCCCGCAAAGCGTAGTTGCCCAGGTGGAAGGCGCGCGCCTCCACGCATTCCGGGTCGTAGAGGTCAATGGCCCCGGGCGCACCTGAAGTGTCAGCGGCCGGGTAGACCCGTTTCAACTGGCCCTGGGCCGGTGCGATCGTGTAGAGGCTCACATCGGGCAGGGCAAACCCCAGGCGCAGGCCGGCGGCCAGGATCTCGCACGAACGCTCCACGGAATCGGCCGCGTAGATCGACTGGACAATGGCTTCCAGCAGTTGCGGCCGGGCGCCCCGCTCCATTTGGGGCTGCGCGCCCTCGGCCGGGGGCAGCCCGCGCGTGAGGCGGGGCGCCAGGTATTCGATGGCCTCGGCCCAGCGGCCCGCGATGCGTAGGACGTGGCCCACCCGTTCGGCAGTGAAGTGGCAGGCGAGGGCCTGCTGGTAGGCCCGGTTGAGCAGGGTGTAGTGGCCATCGGTCAGCACTGCCACGCCCGAAAGCTGGAGGCGGTCGGTGCCGGTGCGCGTGATCATCTGGCGCGAGCGGGTGCGCGGCAGCGAGCCGTGATCCAGCAGATGCAACACGTCCAGCATGGTGTCGGGGTCTTCCTCGATCATGCGGATCGCCTCGCGGATCGGGGTCTGGCCGCGGTCATCGCGCCACAGCCGCCGGGCACTTTCGTCGATCACGCGGCACGTGACGCGCGGCCGGCGATGGGCCTGGACCAGCTCCGTGCTCCATTCGCACAGTTGATTCACCAGAAAACGATCGCCGCCCGACCACTCAATGACGCTGCGCAGGGCGCTGGCAGAAACGGTGCAGTTCGTAGCCTGGAAGATGGCTTGCGCCAGCGCCACCGTTTGCTCCCCGGTCAGCGGCCCGGCGACGACGGGCTTGGCGATGTTGAAAGGCGAGGTGGGGCCGGTCGAGAGGCCGACCAGGTTCATGCCGCCGGTGACGACCGCCATCAACCGCCGGGGCGCCTCGGCCTCCCGCTCCATGTAGGCAGAGCGTAAGGCCAGCAGCAGGCTGTGGACCAGATCGTGCGGCAGCGCTTGCAGGTGGTCGATGAGCAGCGCCAGGCTGCGGTCGGAGCGCTCGATGCAGGCGGCCAGGAAGTTGCGGAAGGCGCGTGCATCGGGCACGGGCGCCGGGAGGGGCGCGTCTTGCTGGGCCAACGAACCCCTGATGAGGCGGGCCAGGCTGGTGAAGAAGGCTTCCTCGTTTTGTGAGCTGGTGCGCCACAGGTCAATATAGAGGGGCCACGCCCGATCGGCCGCGCGGAGCGCGGCCGCGACGTCCTGCAGCAGGTGGCTTTTTTCGTTGAGCGGCGGTCCCAGCAGCGCCACGCATTCGTCGGACAGCAGATGACGCACCACCGTCTGCACGCGCGCGTTATCTCGCACCCGCAGGCGCCGGAAGGGACCGGGGTCGTCGTAGGGCACGATTTGCCAGGACGTCGGCACGGTGCTCATGCTTTTCTCACCCCTCACCAGATCCCTTCCTGCTGAATCTTGCGGAAGAGATAGTCAACATCGTAGTTTTCGTTGAGCATGCGCGGGAACACCGGCGTGGCAAATCGATAGAGCGGCCCGCGTGAGGTGAAGGTGCCGGCCATTTCCAGGTTGCGGCAGGCATGATCGAGATCCGACAACGGCACCTCCTGGCCGCGTTTCTCCAGCGCCTCATCGATGGCTTTGATGCTGAAGGGACGCTCGGTCTCGCCCCCGGCCATGAT
>JAPKMS010000447.1 GCA_026645775.1 Anaerolineae bacterium | reverse complement strand
GGCTGGACGTAACATAAGATTCGTGTCGTTTTTCGCGCCTGTTGGCCGCATGGCGCCGGCGCGCCATGCGCAATCGGCACTTAACATATTATGCAAGCCGTTTTGCCCCTGGAAGAAAGCCTCCTTTTAGGGTAGAGTGTTGGTGCCACCCACACCCATCCTGAAAGGAGGCGCCCCCTATGTTACCGTCATTTGCCTGGGCTGGCAAGCGTCTCGCCCTGGCGCTGGCCGTCCTGCGCCGGCCCGGAGCCCCCCGCGCAGCGCCCGGCGTCCCGCTGATCCGGCCCCAGCTGGCCTGCCTGGCGCAGCCGGCAGCCAAGCTACCCGCGTTTGTGGCGCACGATGCCGTTGCCCGCAAATACCTGGCTTTGTTGGGCCCGCTCGACTGGGCCCACTTCCCCGAGCGGCCGACCCACCGCCCCTGGCCCGGCCCCACCCCGGCGCCCCGGGCCCCCTACGTGGCCGCGTTCCTGGTCAAACTCAACGAGGGCCTGCGTTCCCTCGGCCACCTGCGGCGCTACCTGGTCGAACACCCCGCCCTGGTGTGGTGCCTGGGCTTTCCGCTCACGCCCGACCCGACCGCCCCGCACGGCTTCGATGTCGAGCGCGCCCTGCCCTCCCGCCGCCAACTCGGCCGCGTGTTGCGCGAACTCGATAACGCGGCCGCCCAGTTCCTGCTCGACAGCACTGTGCAGCTGCTGCACCAAGCACTACCCGCCGAGCTCAACTTCGGCGCTGTCATCGCCCTCGACACCAAGCACATTTTGGCGTGGGTCCAGGAGAACAACCCCAAGCAATACGTCGCAGACCGCTACAACAAAACCCGCCAGCCCAAAGGCGATCCCGACTGCAAACTGGGCTGCAAGAAACGCCGCAATAAAGGTGAAGGCAACGGCGCCGCCGCGCCGGCCACCCCCAGCAACGAGGCCACCCCCGCCAGCCAGGCCACCGTCGGCGAGTTCCACTGGGGTTACGCCTCCGGCGTCGTCAGCACCAAAGTGCCGGACTGGGGTGAATTTGTGCTGGCCGAACTGACGCAAACCTTCGACAAGAGCGACCCGTCCTACTTCTTTCCCCTCATGGCCGCCACCGAGCGCCGCCTCGGCCGCCAGCCGCGCTACGGCGCCCTCGACAAGGCCTACGACGCCTTCTATGTCTACCAGTACTTCCATGAGGCCGGCGGCTTCGCGGCCGTGCCCTTCAGCGAAAAAGGCGGCTGCAAGGAGCGGGCCTTCAGCCCGGACGGCTTGCCGCTCTGCGCCGCCGGCCGGCCCATGCCGCTCAAGTTCGCCTTCACCGATCGCACCAGCACCCTCGTCGTCCACGAACGCGGCAAATACGTCTGTCCACTGCGCCACCCGCAACCCGCACCCAACGCCGCCTGTCCCGTCAACCACAAACGCTGGACCAAGGGCGGCTGCACCGCCATGCTCCCCACCAGTATCGGCGCCCGCATCCGGTATCAGTTGGACCGGGACAGCGTTGAGTACAAAACCATCTACAAACAGCGCACCGCCGACGAACGGGTCAACAGCCAGGCCCTGGAACTCGGCATCGAGCGCCCCAAACTGCGCCGCCAGTCCGCCATCGCCAATCAGAACACCCTGATCTACGTGCTCATCAATCTACGCGCCTTGCAGCGCGTCCGCCACCACCAGGAGGCACTGGCGCGCCAGCCCAAGTTACCCACCGCCTGCGGCGCCTGAGCCGCCCTGCACTGCCGCGTTAGCCTCGGATCTGGCCCCGGCGCAGCCACCGCCCGTGCACCGGGCGCTGGCCCGCGCCCGCTGCCACACCCTACCGCCGTTATTTGAGATTCTTGCACCCGCTTCCCGCTCCGCAGCAGGCCGCAGAGTGTTGTTTTGGGAGTCTGCGCGCCTGCAAATCAGGGCCAGTTGGCTGCCAGCCATCCCGCACCCCCGTTTGACCTCCAGCTTATGTTTTGTGCCGTTTTTTCGACGCACATCTTAACTGCTTATGTTTTGTCCAACCCTCCTGACGAGGATTCGCTTACCCCAAAGAAGCCCGTGGATTTACCTGGATCAAGTGGGAAAATGTCAGTTTCAGTCCCCTGACGAGGATTCGCTTACCCCAAAGACGTTGCCTAACTGGCCGTAATAGCTGACCCCGGTTCGTTTCAGTCCCCTGACGAGGATTCGCTTACCCCAAAGGTCGATGATCGGCAGTTTGTTGACCTGAAGTTGGATCGTTTCAGTCCCCTGACGAGGATTCGCTTACCCCAAAGTTACTGCAGAAGGACGAGAATGGCTTTTACCCAGGTGGTTTCAGTCCCCT